>JAGMDK010000213.1 GCA_023128695.1 Phycisphaerae bacterium | reverse complement strand
GTGCCACACATGGCCGGTGCCACACTCAGTCTATGGGATCGATCTTACTCCGATTCTTTCTTGGTCGATTCCTTCTCATCGGCAGCCGCCGTGACGAACTTGGCATCTTCCAGCAGGAGCTCCACGCACTTGTTGTGGCGGATCTGCTCGACCAACTGCGTCAGCAAGCCGCGGCTCTGCAAATTGTCCCGGATGCGGTCGAAGCGGCGGTTGTAAAGCTGGGCGATCCGCGCGATCTCGGTGTTGACCTCTTCGTCGGTCACGTGGACGCCGAGCTCCTCGGCCACTTTATCCAAAACGAACCCGAGCTTCAGATCGTTGGCCACCTGCTCGCGGGCGGAAGTCCGTAGTTCGTCGATCTGGGACTCGATATCAGTCCACGGCACGCCGCGCTGCTGTAGCTCAACGATTCGCCGCGACACCGCCCGCTCAGTCTGGCGGGCGGAGAAGTCCTGGGGCAGGTCGAGCTGCGTGTTCTTGAGCAGATAACCCTCGACTTGGCCACGCTTGACCCGCACCATCATCGAATCGCGCTCGCCTTCGATCCGGGCCCGGAAGTGCTCACGGATCTCTTCCTCGCTGTCGTAGCCCTGGGCCTCGATGAAGGCCTCCAGCGGCTCGGGCATCAGCCGTTTGATCTCGTGAATCTTGAACTCGAACTTGCCGCTCTTGCCGCGCAGATCAGCCCGCTCGAAGTCCGGAGGAATAACGCATTCGGTCGCGCGGGTTTCATCCGACTTGACCCCGGCCAGCACCTCGTCGAGTTTCACCAGTGGGATGCCTTCCAGGGCGGTCGGCCGCACGCTGATCGTCACGTTTTCTTCCCGCTTGACTTCCTGACCGTCCACTGTCAGGACCATGTCCACGATGAGCTGGTCGTCCTTCTCAGCGGCGTCGGTGACCGGCTCGAGCCGGCCGCGGTTCGTACGCTGCCGCAGCAACTGCTCGTCCACCATCTCGTCGGTGATTTCGATCTCGGGGGCTTTGATCTCGATGCCCTTGAGTTCGGGCAGCTCGAACTTGGGCTTCAGCTCGACCTCGCAGACGTAGCTGAAATCGCCGCTCTCGGGGAGCTTTATATGTTGAAGCGCCTCGCCGATGTCGACCAGCTTGACGCCCTCGTCGGCCTCGATCCGAAAGAGTGGGTCGCCGAGGACCTCGAGTTCGTTGTTCTCGGCGGCGGCGTAGAAGGACTGTCCGACAATCGAGGTCGTCAGCGACTCGCGGACGTCGTGGCCGAAGCGTTTCTCGATCAGCCGCCGGGGGGCGTGCCCCTTGCGGAAGCCGGGCACCTGGGCGTCGTGCATCAGCTCGGAGTAGTTGTGCTCCATGTGGTCGGCGATGATCTTGGCCGGGACGGTGACGTGCATTTCCTTGCGCAGCACGCCGGCGTCCTTGAGCTCGGCCTTGACTTCCTTCTTGAGCTCTTCCAGCAGCCGCTCGGATTCCTCCTGGGCCTTGTCCCACACTTCGGGGCTTTCCGTCGCGCCGGCCGCTCCGGGGATGTCCATAATTGTCTCCCGTCGTTGAATCGGCGAAGCTTTGGTCGGGCATCGCCGTGGTTGTTATTCCGTCGCCGCTCGAACCGTTATGTAGCGTCCGGGCTCCGTCCCGGACGTTGTCGAATAAGAGCGTTATCCGGTATCCTACGTCCGGGACAGAGCCCGGACGCTACATTTCGCAACCGGCACCAACATCTGCGGCGGACTCCTAGACGATCGCGCTCGGATCACCGCCGAAGAGCAGGGTGAGCAAGGCTAATACCCAGCCCGACAGGAAGCTCGTCAGGGCGCCGGTGAGGAGGTCGGCGAACCGGACCATTTCGAGCCCCTGGAGAATTCCCAGCGTGATCCCGCCGTAAGAAAGAGCCACACACCATTTTTTATACCGTATCCATTTCGGACGCATCGTTACATCTCCTGTGCACAGGACACGCTTGCTTACTCAAGTCGATGGAACCGTACGTTAAGGCCTCTGGGCACCCTGTCAAGCCGGGCGCGTTCTTGTGTGGCACCGGCTTCCAGCCGGTGATTCGGCCGGTACGGGGCTCGGCCGCTACACGCGCGAGGCGCAGGATTCGCATCCGTTAACCGCGGCGTACGTATTGACCCTCATCGCGCAAGTCCGGCGACAGGCCACAAAGATTCCGAAAAAGCGTTCGGCGATGATGCCACGATTTCGTTCCGGTTCTCGGACTACGGGCAAGTTCCGTCGTGGGCCGCGCGGACAAAAGTAGGCCGCGGACAACGGTCTTAAGCCGAATCCCCGAGCCCCCGATAGCAGCTAGCGAACGAGGGACGGTTGCCCACCGGCAGGTCCGCCAACAACCGTTTCCAAGCGTCAACCTCCTACCGGCGGCATGGAAGCGCCGGCTGTGTAAGTAGAGCCTGTCGTGGTCCCCCTGGGTACCGCGCATGGAAGTTGGAAGCGACGGGCGCAGTTCGGAGGCTTCCGCCGTGTCCGAGCCTTTTCTGATCCGTTATATGCAACCGCTGCTCGCCGGCCGCCGGGCCGAGTGTTTCGCCCTCGTCACCGAAGCCGTGCAAAACGGCACCCCGGCCGAGGAACTGATCTGCAACGTCCTCTGGCCGGCGATGGCCCAGGTCGAGCGGCTCTACGACGACGACCGCATTAACGCCGCCATGGAGCACATGGCCAACCGCATCAACCGCACCGTGGCCGATCAATTGCAGGCCCACCTGCCGAAAAAGCCGCTCTGCGGAAAGCGCGTCCTGGTGGCCAGTGCCGACGCTCCCGGCGAAGAGCTGGGGGCCCAGATGGTGGCCGACCTCTTCCAGTCCGACGGGTGGGAGGTCTACTTCCTCGGCGGCGGCGTCCCCCACGACGAGATTCTCAGCCTGGTCGGCCAGTGTCGGCCCCAGGTCCTGCTCATCTTCGGCGCCCAGCCCGAGGCGGTCGCCAACACGCGGGTCATGATCGAATGCATCCGCGAGATCGGCGTGTGCCCGACCATGAACATCGTCGTCAGCGGCGGCATCTTCAACCGCGCCGACGGTCTGTGGCAGGAAATCGGGGCCGACGCGTTCAGCGCAGCGCCCCGCGGCGTGCTGGAGACGGCCAACTCGCTGGGGCCCTGTGAGCCACACGCCCCGCGGCTCGGGATCGTCAAGAAACGCCGGCGGCGACGAAAAACGGCGCCGGTGCCGGCCTAAATGACCGTGCGCGATCATACGACAACGAAGAGCCGCGGGCTGAGGAACGTGGGAACGTGACACGGTGATAAGGACGAAATAGGTCGCGAACGGCCGCGCTGCTGGTGCGAGAATCCTTTCTCGCACCCAGTCCAGCAAGAATCCTAGCCCGCAATTCATTATGTGGGATAGGAATCCTGTTAGAATCGATGGGTGGCACGGCCGTGTCGGCCGTGAATACCTGCGACTTGTACACGGCTGACACAGCCGTGCCACCCATCAAGCGATGCGTGACAGAGCACTAGATTCCTCCGTCGTCCGCCGCGGGCGAACTCGTCGGAATGACGGCTCGGCAGGAGCCTCGCCCTCCCTTTGAGCTCACTCGAATCGATCCCCGAACCGCGCCTCCCGCAGCTTGGCCAGGTCCTTGATCCGCTCCACCTGGTCCCGCCGGCAGACCAGCGTCGCATCGTCGCTGTGCACCACGACTAGATCGCTGACGCCGAGCGCGACCAGCAGGTGGTCCGACTCCGTCACGAGGATGTTGTTCTGGGTGTCCACTACCAAGGCCTGGGGCGCGATCGTGACATTGCCCTCATCGTCCGGCTCTTGCGTGCTCGCGATCGAGAGCCAGGACCCCAGGTCCATCCAGTCACAATTCATCTCGACCAGCAGAACGCCGAGGGCCTTTTCCATCACGCCGAAGTCGATCGAGGTTTTGTACAACTGCTCGAACCGCCGGGCCCCCTCGTCGGTGCCGGCCAGACGCTCCCAGTTCGCAGCCAGGTCGGCCAGAGCGCCGGCGTTCTCCGGCAGCAGGCGCTCCAGTTCCGCCAAGACCGCCGACACCCGCCAGACAAACATGCCGCTGTTCCAGTAATACTCGCCCGAGCGCAGATATCGCTCCGCCACCTCGCGGCAGGGCTTCTCCTTGAACTGGGCCACGCGATACGTTTGCGAGCCCAGCCTCTCGCCGCGGTGGAGATACCCGTAGCCGGTATGCGGACTGGTCGGCGTGATGCCGAAGGTGATCAGGCTATCGACGTGCTGTTCGGCCGCGTCCAGCCCCGTGCAGATCGCGGCTGCGAAGCGGTCTTGCGGCTGGATGATGTGGTCCGCCGTAAACACTGCCATGGTCGCATCCGGATCCCGCCGCGCCAGCATCTGGGCCGCCAGTCCGATGGCGTTGGCCGTATCACGTCCCATCGGCTCCCCGATCAGATTGGACCGCGGCAGGTCCGGCAATTCCTCCGCAACCTGAGCGAGGTAATGAGCCGACGTGATCACCCAGATGTTTTCCGGCGAAAACAAGCCTGCGAGTCGTCGCCGGGCGATTTGCAGCAGCGAGGCCCCGTCGAACAATCGCAGGAGTTGTTTGGGCCGCCGTTTCCGACTCAAGGGCCACAGCCGCGTCCCCGCCCCGCCCGCCATGATGACCGCATGACGCATAGGAACCTCCTAGGGAGGAACGTGACAAAGTAACAAGGTAACAACGTACGCGGTGTCGGTCCCCTTGTCACGTTCCCACGTTCCCACGTTCCCACGCCCCCACGTTCCCACGTTCCCACGTCCCCACGTCCCCACGTTCCCACGTTCCCACGTCCCCACGTCCCCACGTTCCCACGCCCCCACGCTCACACCACGTGCTTCCCGCCGCGGCGGGCGAAGCGTTCGTACTCTTTGGCCTGTTTGTCGTAACCGTTTCGTCCCATCAGGGCGAAGGTGAATTCCTTGCCCGTTTGCACCGCGGGCTGATCGTAGGGGTTGATGTGGAGCAGCCCGCCCATGATCGCGGTGGCGGCCTCCCAGAGCATGATGAACTGCCCGACGGCGGCTTCGTTCACGACCGGGAAGCGGATCGTCAGGCATGGACGCCGGCTCGCGACCAGGGCGTACTCGGTCGCCTGCTTCTCAGCCTTGAGCAAGCTGCCCAGCGATTGACCCTGCAAGTACCCCAGAGCAGCCGGCATCCCCGCCACCCGCGGGATCTTCACGTCGCGGGCGTACTTCTCGACCTCCAAAAAGATGAATACCTTGTCGTTCGGCCCCTCCCGATAGAGCTGCACCTGCGAATGCTGGTCCGTCGCGCCCAGGGCCGTGATCGGCGTCGCTCCCAGACTGACCGGCTGCCCGTCCAGGTCCTCTCGCTTGCCCAGACTCTCCGCCCACAATTGCCGGTACCAGTCGGCCAGACCCGTGAGTTGATGCGAGTACGGCATCATCACGTGCAGCCGCTTGCCGCGGACGTAGAAGGCGTGCAGCAGCAGCGCGAGCATCGCCGCCGGGTTCTTTTTGACCGCTCGCCGGCTGACGCGCTCGTTCATCAGCGCCGCCCCGGCCAACAGCCTGGCGATATTGATCCCGCACATCCCCGCCGAGAACAGGCCGACCGCTGAGAGCACGGAGAACCGCCCCCCGACGCCGGGCGGCACCGGCAGCGCGTCGTATCCCTCGGCTTCGACGATGTCGCGCATCGTGCCGCCTTCCGGATCGGTCGTCACCACCATTTGGCGGGTCAGGGCCTTTTTGCCGAGCTTCTTCGCGAGCAGGTCGCGGACGATCAGGAACTGGGCCGCCGTCTCCGCCGTCTCGCCGGACTTGCTGATCACGTTGAACAGCGTCTTGCGCAGCCCGGTTCCAATCACTTCCAGCAAGTTGGCGAACTGCACCGGGTCGACGTTGTCCATGACGAACAGCCGCGGCCCTCGGCGGTCCTTGCTCGGCCTCAGGTTGTGGCAGGCCGGGTTGAGGGCGGTTTGCAGCGCGATATTCCCCAGCGCCGAGCCGCCGATCCCGAGCACGACGAGATTCTCGAACTTGCCGGCGTACCGCCGCACGGTTGCCCGCACGAGCTTGAGCATTTCCGCGTCGTGCGGCAGATCGCGATAACGGTGCCGGCCGGATTTCCGCTCGCGCTCGATCCGCGCCACGGCGGCTTTGACTTGGCCTTCCGAGCGTTTAATCTCCGCCGCACTCAACCCGTGTGCCGGTCCCACGGCGGCGCTGAGGACATTGTCATATTCCAGTTGCAGAGGGGCGTCGGCCATGCGGTATTCTCCTTCTCTAATGGCCCAATAGTATAGGTAATATTCCTGTCTCTAATACGGGGCTCGTGTAGTGATTCATAATTGCCGCGTCATGATTCAAGGTGGTGCGGGCCTCTGTGCCCGCCACGGACGGGCAGGGACGCTCGCCCCGGGATGGAGCACCAGCCCCAACGGGGCGACACGTGCGGCTTGGATCTTCGGCGTTTTCTTTCGCCCCGCTGGGGCTCGCCTCCCGCCACCAACGCTCCCGGGGGCTGGCGCCCCCGGCTAACAACTTCCGCCCTTCCAGGGCTGTCATCCGAAGTCCTGCCTGGCGTGCCCAGTAGCCGCAATGGGTCACGCCGGCAATTCATCCACAAATCCAAC
>JAGMDK010000212.1 GCA_023128695.1 Phycisphaerae bacterium | reverse complement strand
ACCCCGCCAAAACTGTCATGTACCCTGAAGCACCCGGCAGTAGATTGCGGATTGACGATTGCGGATTGAAAATTGGATAAACGCGGAATGGACAATCTGCAATCCGCAATCCGAAGGGTCCCCCACCCCGTTCGCCTGCCCTCCGGGCCGGCGAAACGGGATGGGGCACCCACACCCACGCTCATTTCAGGCTATTTACGTCATGCGGTATCTAACCTGCATCCAACCGGAGGTGGTGACTTTACCCCGCAGAGTCTGGTGCATCCGGGCCGCACACTACTCTGCTCATCGTCGTCCTCGCGGGCAAGTTGTGTTCATGAGCACCACCAGAGGATCGACATCCTTCCAGGTCACGGCCCCGTCGGCGTTGACGTCGTTGTTCAGGTAGGGACACGGCGGAGTTTCGGAAAACCTGCATTCCCATTCGTGCTCGGAGACGAGTGCTGCCAGGAAATACTCGATGTCGCGCCAGTCGACGTGGCCGTCGCAGTTGCTGTCGCCGGGGCATACCTCGCACTCGTCCGGCACGCCGTTGGCATTAGTGTCCGGCGACGATCCGGACGCCACGTCGCACTCGTCCGGCACGAGGTTGTCGTTGCAATCCGGGCTAGTGCCCTGCTCGACATCGCACGCGTCGGCCACGCCGTTCTCGTTGCAGTCGGAGCCGATGTGCGGCGTCTCATCAACACCCATGTCCACGCGGCACATCTGGATGCGTGGCTGGCCGTCCAGGTCCTGGGCGGGCAGGCCCGGCGCCTCGTTGTCGCCCCGGTTGACGCACGGGGATTCCGCCGTCAAGTGATAATCGCCCGCTACCCACACGTCGTCCCAGGGATCCGACGGCGTGGCGGGGTCCTCCCAGTGGCCGGCGGCCACGAAGAATGGGTCGGCGTCGATGTTCCCCAAGCCCGGCCAGCCGCCTTGCAGATCGCAATACCGCACGATGAGGTCGTCGCCGTCGGCGAAGAGGCCGTCGGGGTTATTGTCCCACACAATGCAGTTGACCAGTTCCGAGTACACTCCATCGCAGTGGCAATAAACGCCACCGCCGAATGGAGACATCGTTGCGTTGTCGGCGATCGTGCAGTTGACGAATACCGTGTCTTCGCAATAGACACCACCGCCACTGTAGTAAGCCATGTTGCCTGTGATGGCGCAATTAACCACGTTTGTGGTCCCAGCGCCCCGGCAATAGGTGCCTCCTCCATACGAAGCTCTGTTGCCCGTGATCGTGCAGTCCGCGATCGATGCTGAATCAGTACCAGAAAGGGCGATGCCGCCGCCCCCCGATCTCGCCTGGTTGAGGCTAAAGGTACATGCGGTGACAACCGCATTCCCGTTGTTGCACATGATCCCGCCGCCACACCCATGATAACCCGTCGAACCAGCCGTATTGCCGAGGACCCGGCAATTCGTCAGCACGAGTGTGGTATTCGAGCAGCACAGGCCACCGCCGCCGGAATAGTTATGGCCGCCGTTAATCCGGTTCTCGGCGATGGTTGAGTCGGTGATCGTGAGAGCGCCATCATAGCTTGCGACCCCGCCGCCAGCGTAATAACCGGCGATGTTCCTGCTGAATGTGCAGCCAATCAGTGTTACGTCGCTGTCGTTGTCGCAGAAGAGCCCTCCGCCTCCGTAGCGTACGTTGTTGCCGCTGAACGTGCAGTCTACGATCAACGGATTGCCGTCGGTGCAGTAGATGCCGCCGCCGTCCAAGCGGGCCCAGTTGTCAAGTATGTGGCAGTCACTGATCGTCGGGCTCGAGCCGGCAATGAGGATACCGCCGCCAGAATAAAAGCAGTTGCCAGCGCGTATCGTGAACCCATCCACAACCGTGGCGGCGGTCTCCCCGCTCGCGAGAATGAACCCGACGCCGGCATTCTCGCACGCGATAACGCAGAGTTCCGGACCTCCTGTCGAGCAGACCGTGATAGCCTTCCCGTCGACGTGCAGGTCCCGGTTGCCGGTGCCCTTATATGTGCCATCGGCAACCAGCACCACGTCGCCGTCCTGCGCGGCGTCGATGGCCGCCTGGATCGTTGTCTGCTCGGCGGGGACGCGCAGGACGCTGCCGGTCCAAGCGGGCGTCGTGAAGCCGAAGACCGGCGAGTACGGCCCGGCACCACAGTCGTTGACCGCCCGGACGCGCCAGTAATAACTAGTCAGCGCATCCAGCGGCGGATCTACGCGATGACGCGTGCGGGAGACCGTGACGGCATGTACCACATCAGCAAAGCCCGAATCGGTCGCCACCTCCAGTTCATAGGTGGTTGCCGTCGACGCGGCCTCCCAGATCAGCAGCGACATACAATGAACGTCGCATTCGCCGTTTGCCGGACTGCGTAGTGTCACCGGAGCCGGCAGATTCCGGATAATGCTCAGACGCGCGACCGTCTGACGCTGCATCCCTCCGGCGGTGTTGCCGGTGATCCGGAGTTCGTATTCGCCGGCAGCCGCCCCGTCCAGGTTGTCGATCGTCATAACTGTCGTGAACGGTGGTGGGGCGTCGTTGACGCTGAAGGTAACGCTCGCGCCGTCCGGGAG
>JAGMDK010000211.1 GCA_023128695.1 Phycisphaerae bacterium | reverse complement strand
CTGACACAGCCGTGCCACCCATCAAACGATGCGTGACAGAGCACTAGTGCTCCGTCAAGCAACATCTGATGGGTGGAGTTGCACTCTCAACTCCGCAAAGGAGATACTCATGAAACGCATGACAGTGACACTGTGGACCATTTTGCTGATCCTGCCCCTGGTCCGGGCGGACGACGACGTGCAGCGCGCCATGAAAGACGACGTTGTCTTGCGCGCCCTGGTGGATGAAATCGAGCGCAGCATCAGCGACCTCGAGCTCGAAGATCTGGAACGCCCGTACTTCATCGAATACGCGCTGCAAGACGCGGCCGGCGCCTCGGTCTCGGCCGAGTTCGGGGCGGTGACGAGCAAGAACGAGAGCCGCGCGCGCGGACTGCGCACCGACGTGCGGGTCGGCTCCTACGAACTCGACAACAGCAACTTCGAAGGTGACTACGGGAGCTACTGGGGCCGCTTCGGCGGCATGATGGGGGGCGCCACGATGCCGATCGAAGACGATTACAACGCCGTCCGGCAAGCCATCTGGTGGACGACCGACCGCGACTACAAGAACGTGGCCGAGGACCTGGTCAAAAAGAAAGCCTTCATGGAAAGCAAGATGATCGAGGACAAGCCGGACGACCACTCTCGCGAGAAGCCGGTGGTTTATCTGGAAGACCGCCTTGTGCCGTCCCTTGATCTGCCGGAACTGGAGGAGCTGGCCGTCAAGCTGTCGGCAATCTTCCGAGATTACCCCGACATTAAGGATTCAGGCGTCAGCGTCAGTGCGGTGGGCGGCAACAAGTACCTGGTCAACACCGAGGGTACCCGGATCCGCATGGCGGGTGCCCGCTACTCCATCTCGGTCAACGCGGAGGTGCAGGCCGAGGACGGGATGGAGCTGTCCGATTCGTTCTCGGTCCACGTCCGCGACCCGAACGACCTGCCGGCGCGGGACGAGCTCGCGCAACGCTGCCGAGAGATGATTGAGCAGCTCATCGCGGTGAAGAACGCGCCCGTGATGGCAGAGTCCTACACCGGCCCGGTGCTGTTCGAGGCCGAGGCGGCCACGGCGATCTTCTCGCAAAACTTTCGGAGCCGCTTCGCCGGCGGGCAGCGCGCGGTGGGCAGCCGCACCAGCGCGGACGATTTCGCCAATAAGCTTGACCGCCGCATTCTGCCGCGCTTCCTGAACGTGGTTGACGATCCGACGCGGGAGCGGCTGGAGGGCCAGCCGGTCATGGGGCACTACAAGTATGACGACGAGGGCGTAAAGGCCCGCTCGGTGACGCTGATCGAAGAGGGGAAGCTCATGGCCCTGGTCATGTCGCGGAACCCGTCGAAGGAGTTCAGCAATTCGACCGGCCACGGGCGCGGCGTCTACGCTCCCAGTGCGTCGATCGGGTGTCTGATCGTCACCGCCGACCCCGCCGCCGAGGCTGACGAATTGCGGCAGGAGCTGATCGAAGCCTGTCAGGACGAAGGTCTCGAGTACGGCATCCGGATCGCAGACCTGGGAAGCACCGGCGGAGGCGGGTACAGTTCCTTCCACATGAGGTATGGGAGTTCTGGAGGCTCCGGGACGAACCCGCTGGTCATGTACAAGGTGTACCCGGACGGACGAGAGGAGTTGGTCCGCGGGGCGGAGATCGCCCGGTTCGATCTGAAAGCTTTCAAGCGCCTGCTGGCCGCCGGCGATACGCTCTATGTCTCCAACAGCGGCGGACGTTCTCACGGTACGACGGTGGCGGCGCCGGCCATGCTGTTCGAGGAGCTGGACCTGGCCAAGATCGACCGCGACTTCGACAAGCCGCCGATCCTGGAGACGCCCCTGGGCCGCGAGTAGGAGGATGTCGGGTCGTAAGCATTCAGCGGTCAGCAATCAGCATTCAGCCGAAAGACGAGCGTTGGGCGACCAAATGTCTCATCTAACGTGTTATTCGGAGCAGCGCGAGCACACGGCCGAAATTATGCACTTGCGCTGGTGCGAGAATCCTTTCTCGCACCCCTCGCCAACAGCCCGCGGAGCGGGCGCTGGAATATAGCCCAGGGCGCTAGCCCTGGGTCCCCAGACCGACCCTGGCCAAGCCCGGTAGGGGCGACGGAAGGTACATCTGCGTGAGGTCTTTCCGTCGCCCCCGCTGGGGGCTTGTTTCTTCCCCGTGGGCTTACTTCCAGATTGCCACGAAGATTGACATAAGCAATGCCACAAGGGAGACGCTGATTGCAATCCACGACCGAGCAACCACCCACGGTGCGGCCTTTTGCCCTTGCTGAGCGTCGGCTGAGGATCGAAAATCGTATTTACACATCTCGAGACAGACAGCCGCAAGAATGACTAAAGCGAAGAAGATGGCTGCGACAACAATAGCGTTTACGGCAATCTGATATACTTTCGGGTCGGGGTCGTAATAACATCCCGCAGAGATCAGTATTGCTGCGAGATAGAAGAAGTCGATTACGCGACTGTGATTGATGACTCGACTGCGATTGACGCGGGGCTTGCCGTCTCGTCCTTGTGTTTGTTTCACCAGAGTCCTATAGATTCTGCACTCGGACGTAAGCCCCTGGACTGTATCTTCGCAGTTCGCCGCGCATTGTGAGCAAGCTCTGTATAGATCACGGTTGCGAATATCAAGTCCCCAGAACACGATGGCTGTCAGCAATGGAATCAGCCAAAGCGCTGGTAGAATGAGAATAAACTGATCGTTCCGCGATGGGTCGCTTGCCCAGGAGTATGCAACTCCAAACGCGGCAAGGATCACCAGGTATCCCGCAAAGAGACGATGCCTCCAGTTGAGAAAGTATTGATGCATCTTCACCGCGGTCTCGTACACGTCTTTTGGCTTCAGGTTGTCATTGCCGTGTGCCATTGATGAACTCCTGTTCGTCTGCGACTTTCAGCCGTTGACTGTCTCGTCGTTGAAATACTCCGCGCCGATCAAGTTAACAAGATCAAGCAAATACCCGGCTCCCAAGTCCGGGTCTTCGTAGAATACGTTCGTCCCACCGTTGGCGATATGCCCCAAGAATGCGGGGTGCCCCATCCCGTTTCGACCGCCGGAGGCGGGCGAACGGGGTGGGGGACGGAAGGTCCATAGCTTAAACCCCGTCCGCTCGATTCGGTCCCCCACCCCGTCCGAGTGCCTGCCTCGCAGGCACTCGGAACGGGATGGGGCACCCACGCTCCCACGCAAAGAGCCGCGGGCTTTAGCGCGCGGCACCGCGCGGGCTGAAGCCCGCGGCTCTTCGGTTTTGTTAGAGTCTCTAAAAGCGCCAAGTAGCGAAAACGTGTTACTCCGCGCTGTCGTGCGCGAAGACGAAGCTGTCGGTCTCGACTTCGTAGATGCCCGTGTGGATGTCCTCGATCGGCTCGTGCCCGACGAACTCCCGCACGGCCGGGTTGCTCTCGCCCATGCGGCGGGCGAACTCGAGGACGAGCCCGACCGCCTCGTCATGATTGCGAGCCACGACCTGAAAAACCCGCCTGAAGCGCGTGAAGCCCTGGAGCGGCTGCTCCTCGCCGTCGTACACCTCCGACAAGCCTGCGCGATAGTCGGCCTCGATCATCAGGCTGAACCAGAAGGCCTGCTCGACGTACTGACCGGCGGCTTCGCGATAGGCCTCGCACAGTTCCACCGTACACGCGTTCGACGCATAGGCCCGTTTGAGCAAGCGCGAGCAGCGCGAGTGCAACTTGTGGCGGGCGAAGAAGTCCATCGCCATTTCGAGGGCATAGTACATCTCGGAACGGTCGCTGAAGCGGGCCTGTTTAAGGATTCGATCGTAGAGCCCCTCGGCTCCGGCCAGGTCCCCTTCTTCTTCCAGGATGAACGCCCGCAGCAGCCACCAGCGCGTCGAGTGGGGTTCGAGCTGCTGGAGAAAGGCAAGCTGGGCGTGGGCCACTTGCATCTCCCGGGCCCGGACGGCGGTCACGCCCCAGTTCAGCCGCAGTGCCGCCGCCGCCGGGTCGAGCCGCTCGGCCTGCTCGTAGCACGTGAACGACTCGGCGTATTGCTCGTCATCGCTGTACAGGATGCCCAATGCGATCCACTGGTCCGCGTCCTCCGGCACCAGCGAAAGATAGCGCTTCAGGGTGGCCTTCGCTTCGGCGTACCGGCCCTCCTCGCTCAGCACGGCCGCCTTCCGCTGCAAGACCCAGTCGATGTCGGCCCCCATGCTCAGGGCCCGCTCGTACAAATCGAGGGCCAGTTGGTACTCGCGCAGCTTTTCATACACCAGCGCGAGGTTGGCGACGGCGACTTCGTCAGCGGGATTCAGCGAGAGGGCTTCATCCAAGGCGTCGCGGGCATCCTCCAACTCGTCGTTGTTTGAGAACACCACGCCGAGCGTGCTCAACAGCCGGGAAGAATACGGGAGCTCCTCAAGCAACCCAATGAGCATTTCGACGGCCTCCTCGTCGCGGCCCAACTCCGTCAGGGCCCAGGCCCGCAAGCTGGCCCACTCGGTCCGTTCGTCCGCGTCCAGCAACTCGGGCTCGACCCGCGCGAGGCACTGCAACGAGTCCTCGGGTTGACCGGCCTCCAGCAGCCGATTGGCCCGCTCCAAGACTGAGTCAATATCTTCGGGTTCCATCAAAGATCCTGTTCGCCGGCATCATTCGTCTGGCCGCCGAGCGCGACATGCGTCGTCGACCGGGGACCGTTCCGCCGGTTGGCTAAGATTATACTGGTTTCGGCCTCACCCGTCGGGAGCCCATCGCAAAGTACGTGTCTAGCGCTCTGTCAACCCTCAATTGACGATGGGTGGCACGGCTGTGTCAGCCCGATGGGTGGCACGGCCGTGCCACCCATCAACGCTGAAGCGATGAGCTATCCAACCGGTGTGTGTGCTACTTGCGAGTCGCGGGTCTTGGGGGGATCATGCCCGCTATGATAACCGCCATCCATAAGCGAATATGTGCCCGGGCTCATGCGGGCCGGCCGTTGGTGATTTCCGCCCTCGCCTTGGCCGCGCTATTGCCTGCCGGCTGTGCCAATTGGAGCTACGGACGGGTTCAACTCGGGCAACACTTGCGCGAGTATGAGCGGGTCTTCCCGGAAGGGAAATCCCGCCGCACGGAACGGACCCTCTGCTTCCTGGAGCAGGATTACATGGGGCGCACGGACGCCGTCGTCGTGCTGCTGACCCGTGACCGGCAGGTTTGTGGGAAGCTGCACGCGACCAACTTCCGCCGCAAGTACGGCCTCAAGGTGGAAACCGGGTTTATCCTGCGTGGCGAGGTGGACCCGGTGCTGGCCCGCTACAGCGGCACCGGTCCGATCGACATGCTGCGGGCGATCGCCGACGACCTCACGAGCGACATGCCCGACAGCTTCACGCGCGAGGCGCACGGCTGGGTGGCGGCGGGCTTGGTGCGGCTGATCCAGCGCTGGCCCCACCTGGGCGACGAGGGTCCGGCCTTCCCGCGCCTGACCGACATGCTCGAACGCGTCCCCGGCGGCGGCCGGGCCGGCATCACGGTCGATCCACAAGGGGTCTACGTGCTGGAATATACCCAGGGGAAGACATTCTGATGTGTGATCCGATGAAGATAAAGGCGATAGGAGTCCGCTATGTGTTCGTGTTTAACGAAGGGCGGCAGTGGCAAGTACCGTCGCCAACAGCCCGCGGAGCGGGCGCTGGAATACAGCCCAGGGCGTTAGCCCTGGGTTTCCGGACCGCCCCTGGCCAAGCCCCGGAGGGGCGACGGAAGGTGCTTCCGTGGGAGGTCTTTCCGTCGCCCCCGCTGGGGGCTTGCTTCCTCCCGTGGGCTTACCCAGGGCTCGCTGCGCTTCGCCCTGGGCTATATTCCGGCGCCTCCTCCGGAGGCTAACACAGAGTGACGACGGGGGCTTTCTACTTGCCGACGATGGCTGCATCATCGAATATCTAGAACACTTTTGATAAACAAAAGGAGCAGGAACATGTCTCGTCTTTTACACGGACTCATCGTACTTACTCTTCTTTCCTTTCAGGCCGGCTGCGCTGACGAACCGACGCCTGATGCAATCGCATGGCTCAAGGACAACGCGCTTGTCTTCGACACTGCCGAGGCGGGCCGCGGTTATGAAGACCTGATGCCGCTCAAGGAGCTGATCGGCGACGCGCGGGTCGTCGCGCTGGGCGAGGGGACGCACGGGACGCGCGAGTTCTTCCAGATGAAGCACCGCATCGTCGAGTTCCTCGCCGAGGAGATGGGCTTCACCATCTTCTCCATCGAAGCCAACCTGCCCGAGGCCTATCGGCTCAACGACTATGTTCTGAAGGGCGAGGGTGATCCGGAGGAACTCATCGGCGGGATGTACTTCTGGACCTGGAATACCGAGGAAGTCCGCGACCTGGTCTTGTGGATGCGCGACTTCAACAAGTCCGGCAGGGGCGAGATGCAGTTCACCGGCTTCGACATGCAGACGCCGGACGTCGCCATGCGGATTGTTACCGATTTCGTGCAGGCGATGGAACCGAAGTACGCCAAGAAGGTCTTGGCTACCTACAAAGCCGCGAAACAGACGGATCAGTCCGCCGGCGGAGCAGGTTTCGGCATCGCCACCGGCACGTTTCCGGTCGAGGCCGCGGTCGGCAAACGCATCCGGTACAGCGGATACATCAAAACCGAAGGAATTACACGTGAATTCGCCGGCCTGTGGTGGCGCGTGGACGGGAAGTCCGGCGTACTGGACTTCGACAACATGAACGACCGCGGTCCCAAGGGCACCACGCCCTGGAAGCGTTACGAAATCGAGCTGGACGTCCCCGCCGACGCGGTCAACATCGACTTCGGAGTCATCCACCCCGGCGACGGGACGGCGTGGTTCGACACGCTACGGGTCGAAATCGACGGCCGACCCTATGAAAGCGAGGACCTGTTTGATTTCGACTTCGAGAGCGGTGCGGTGAAGGGTTTCTTCACCGCCGGCGAGGGCTACGAGGTCGCGGTGATTCAAGAGCAGGCCCAGACCGGCAAGCACAGCCTGCGTATAAGATTCACGGGAAAGCAGAAAGAAAAAAAGGAAGAGGCCTCGCCGAAGGAAACCGCGGAAAAGGCTGGGGAGATCCTCAAGCACCTCGAATCGGCTCGCTCTGAATACTTGAAGAAGGCCTCGGTAAGGGAGGTCGAGTGGGCGATCCAGAACGCGCACGTCGTGCAGCAGTGCTACCAGGGTCTGGCCGGCGACGTATCCCGCGACGAGAGCATGGCCACGAATGTGCATTGGATTCTACATCAGGCTCCGGAGAACACGAAGATCGTCCTCTGGGCACATAACGGACACGTGCGGAAAGACGCTCAGCACATCGGGTGGCGGCCGATGGGGGCGCATTTGGCCAAGAAGTATGGCGACGAGTTGGTCGTGCTCGGCTTCGCCTGCAATGAAGGGCGTTATACCGCCATCAAGCAGGGCGAAGGACTACAAGCCAACGAGTTACAATCAGCCAAGCCCGGCAGCGCTGAGTATTATTTCCATCGCACCGGTATGCCGCGTTTTATCCTCGATCTGCGTAAAGCGTCGAAAACAAATCCCGCTTCGGCATGGCTGACGAAAAAGGTGGCTTTCCGCTCGCTCGGCTGGAAGGCCATGGAGCAACAGTTTCAGACGATCAAGCTGTCCGAGGCGTTCGACGCGATTATTTACATCGACCAGACCACGGCGTCACGGCCGCTTGGCCGGGCTGAATAACGACCAGCTAGTGCTCCGTTACGTCTCATTGGATGGATACTCGTTAAATGGGTGGCCCATCGCTTTAGCGGTGGGGGACACGAATGGGCAGGTCATTCGCGTCCTCATTGGATGGATAATTGTTAATTGGGTGGCCCATCGCTTTAGCATTGGTGAACGCGAATATGAAGGCCAATTCGTGTCCCCCACTGCTAAAGCAATGGGCCACCCAGCCGAGAAGAACGGCCGGTACGGAGCCCGGCCGCTACAGGACTTTTACGGCGGTCTGGTAAGCCCCTGGAAAGGTCTTGCACTGTAGACGTTAGTCACCAGCCTGCTCGGCCAGGGCCTGCTCCAGCGCCTGACGAGCCGGCCGGTTCTCAGGCTCGAGCCGCAGAACTTCCCGGTATTCGCGGGCGGCGCCTGCGAGATCCCCTTTACGCAGCAGCGCATTTCCAAGGCTGAGTCGCGCGGGGATGTAATCCGGATTGGCTCGAACCGCCTCCTGAAAGTGTGCGATAGCCTCTGCCAGAGCCCCGCGGGCTTCGAGCGCGACGCCCAGGTTGTAATGCGCCTCGGGCCACGCCGTCTTGAGCCGGATCGCCGCTCGCCAATGGTCAACTGCCTCGGCAACGCGGTCGCGTGCCGCCAGGGCGTTGGCCAGGTTGTAATGTGCATTGGCGTGATCCGGGTTCGATTCTAACGCGTCCTGGTAGAACGGAATAGCCTGCTCGATCTCGCCGCGCGACTGGTATATCCACCCCAAGTTGTAGAGGGCCGCGTCGGATTGGGGGGCGAACCGCAATGCTATTTCGAGGTGCTCGACGGCCGCCGCGGTCTGATCCTGGGCCAGGAGAATGGAAACGAGGTTCATCCGGGCGTTGAGATGGTCGGGCTTGATTCGCAGGGTCTGCTCGTAGGCCCGGACCGCCTCGCCGAGGTCGCCCTGCTCGCGTAACAATTGCCCCAGGTTAAAGTGCGCCTGGCGGAAATCAGGATTGAGCCGAATGGCCGTGCGGTAATACTCCCGGGCCGTATCTGCCTCACCCCGTTCCAGGACGATCGCGGCCAGATTGTTGTAGGCCAGCCAGCAAGAGGGGTTCTTGGCCAGCGTGTCACGCCAGAGGGTCTCGAGGTCGCGGTAGCTGCCCCCTTGCCGCCAGGTCAGGACGCCCAGGACCATCAGGATCACGCCCGCCGCCACGCGTCGTGAAACCGCGCTGCCGGCCGGCGAGACACGCACGCGCGTCAGAATCTCCCGCCACCCCAAGCTGCCGTACGCGGCAAACAGTGCGAAAATCCCCATGCCGGCGAAATACTGGAAATGGTCCGCGACGAACGAGTAGCGCATGAAGTAGAAGTCGAAAAGGCCCAGGACGGGAAAGAGCAGGCCGCCGAAGATCAGCACGCCGACCAGCGGCCCCCGGCTGATTCGCCGGCGTATCAACCACAGCGCGAGCAACACGACGACTGCTCCGAGTGGGTACAAATACTGCCACCAAGTTCCTGCGTCGACTTCCCAGCGCGGGTAGATGAAACAGATGTTGAGCGGGACCACCAGCTTGCCGGCGTAAAACCACCAGGCCCGCCCGGCACTCAGGAAGCGATCGAGGACGGAAAGGGATGAACTGAAGTCGGGCGCGCCGACGAGGTGCCGTTCGACATAGGACGTGGTTAGTGCCAGCGCTATGCCCAGCGCGAACAGTGGCAGCAGTGGAACCACGTCGCGCTGCGTCAGACGGTCACGCTTCCACCACAACAGCAGCAGTATGACGGCGGGTAGCGGACAGGTAGCGGTCTTGCTCAGCAGGGCACCGGCGAACAGGAACACCGCGAGCACGTAATACCTCCCATCGAACAACGCCGGCGTCTCACGCCGTCCTAACCGGCAAAAGCGGATGTAAGCGAGTAGCGTCAGCAGGAAAAAAACGCCGGCGAGAACGTTCTTACGCTCGGTGATCCACGCTACGGATTCAACCTGCACCGGGTGCAGCGCGAACAGCGCCGCCGCGAACCACGCCCCGGGCACCGCCAGGCGCTGGAGAACGAGCCAGAACAAAATCGCATTCAGCACATGCAGCACCACGTTGACGACGTGGTAGCCGAGCGGGTTCTGCCCCCACAGGGCCTGGTCGATCCAGAAGGTGGTGAACGTGAGCGGGTAATACTGCACAGTGGCGCCGACGTCGAACCAGATGCGGCCCAAGCCCCCCGGCTCGGTCAGCGTCGGGTTCTCCGTCACGTAGCGGTCGTCATCCCAGACGAAGCCCCCGCGCAGGGCCGGGACGTAGGCCATGACGGTCGCCGCGACGAGCAGCCCGATCCCCAGCATCACCGCTCGCGGGGACGGCACCTCGACACGGCTGGGGTGGGAATGATCCTGATCTACCTTGGCCCCCCGCGTCGGCTTCCGGCGTGATCGGCTCATGACTATACCTTAGTTCTCAGAAGGAGTGCATTCAATGACACATCCGAGAGCGGGCGTTTGACAGCATCGGCGGGTGTGGGAAACGTAGCGACCGGGCCCCGCACCGGCCGTAGTATTGCGACGGGCGTGGGCCGCGTGACTGTGCGTAACCATTGTTTATTAAATATGTTACGGGTCCGTGACAGAATCTGCGAGGTGTTGCGATACTGGAATGCGTGGCGACACCCCCCCCAATCAGATCAGAACCGCGAGCGTAAGCGACCGGTCGCACGCGACGGGATGCCGCCATGTGCCTGACCCATCGCTAACGCTCGGGGTTCTGTTCAAAGACACGGCGCGGGCCGGGGATCGCGCCACTGGCCCGGCTACCGCTACGGACCAGATTCGGCTATCGCGCGAGCACGAGATGCCCGCAGTTTCTGTCACAGACCCATATGTTACGGCAGCCAAGATCAGCCGTTGCATTACCCGCGAAAATCGCGTAAACTTATGAATTATAAAACTATGCTTGATTGCGCTTAGTATGAAGGAACGAACGTGTACGCGATATTCGAAGACGGCGGCAAGCAATATAAGGTCAGTACGGGCGACAAGCTCCTGATCGAGAAGAAGGACCTGGAAGAGGGACAGACCGAACTCACCTTCGACAAGGTGCTTATGGTCGGCGAGGGTGAGGACGCCCAAATTGGTACGCCCTGGGTCGCAGGGGCAACGGTGACTGCCAAGCTCGTTGAGCAGCTCAAGATGCCCAAGATCGACGGGATCAAGTTCCGCCGTCGCAAGGGCTACATGAAGCGCTGGGGCCACCGGCAAAAGATGCTCAAGGTCGAAATCGACACGATCAACGCTTAACGATATCCATGTTTTCATGACTCGCGCGGCGGCCGGCCTCGCTGACAGTCGCGCTTTTTTTATGCGCTGGAAATGTAGCGGCCGGGCTCTGTCCCGGCCGTAGAACACGGATGAGAGGACTCCCATCTTGTCCTTGGTGCGAGAAGGTGCGAGAAAGGATTCTCGCACCAGCGTAAAAAGGGAGGGCGAAGCTCCTGCTGAGCCGCGGCGCTCCTGGCTCGGCAGGAGCCTCACCCTCCCACTCGGCGTGTGTGCCACTGCTCTTGAGCAGTGTCTTTTCTGACCGGTGGTCGCTTGGGCACTGCTCAAGAGCAGTGGCACACGGCTTGGCTCGGCAGGAGCCTTGCCCTCCCGCTCGTCTACCCTACCCATCAATTGACGCTTGACAGAGCACTAAATAACCGTGCGCAATTGTGCGCCAGTTCGGTGTGCGAAAGACCGCGCGGGCTGAAGCCCGCGGCTCTTCGGCGGCGCATAATCGCGCACGGT
>JAGMDK010000210.1 GCA_023128695.1 Phycisphaerae bacterium | reverse complement strand
ATTCCTAGATGTGACAATGCACTAGTCTTGGTTACGGAAAAATTCGTTCTTGCCCCTCTTGGGGTTCGTGCCTATATTATTTGAGTGAGGTGTGGCAGTTAAAATAGTTGGGCGTGTGCCCGAGTGGCTAAAGGGAACGGGCTGTAAACCCGTTGGCATTTGCCTACGTTGGTTCGAATCCAACCGCGCCCAATTCAATTCCGTTCGCGACGATTCGTCGTAATCCCCTTTGTTGGCGGCGTTTTCTGAATGCACCCCGTTCGGACTGCTCTGGCAGGTTCATTGTCGCACGTTTGCGGATTGCGGATTGCGGATTCCCGGTCGGGGGCCGGTGCTCTGTGAGCTGATCGCTGAGAGCTGACCGCTGAAAGCTGACCGCTGACCGCTCGTGGATGAGAGGAGCCTGGTCAGCCCGGGGCGCAAGAACCGCGCGGGCCGGCCGGCGTTGCAAACAAAAGATGGGGCGGCAATACCCGGCATACGCCTTAGACCTTGACCTGCGACGCGCAAGCCTGAGCGCCTCTCCATCGTCCGGGACGGAGCCCGGACGCTACATCGCCCGGGACGGAGCCCGGACGCTACATTTTCGTCCACCCAGGCACGGATGCGAAACGCTCGATTAAAAGGGATATAGGAGAACTCCCGATAATGCTGGTGACGTGCAGACTCGGCCACCGCCGGCATCTGGGTGCCGCGCGACTGTGAATTCCTCACAGGCAGGAGATGTCGTGATAATCAAGAAACCACTGACTGCGTGTGCCGCCTGCCTCGTGATCTTGGCCGGCGTAACGTGGGACCAGAGCCGGACGGTAGCGGCACCGCCGCCGTCGGACCTAAACAACGAATTGACGGTCAACGATGCCGGCCTGTTCGATGTCCACCTCCGCGAGATGTCGTTATCCGAGGCGCTGCGCCTGCTCAGCCTCCGAGCGCAGCGCAATATCACGGCGTCCGAGAGCGTCACCGCGCGCGTCACCGCCGACTTGTACCAGATCACTTTCGAGGAAGCGCTCGAGGCCCTGCTCACGCCGCGCGGCTACGTTTGGTTCCCGCGTGGCAAATTCATCCACGTTTGTCTTCCGGAAGAGCGGGATGCCCTCTTGAATACTGCCCCGCCGGTCGAGCTGCGTATCTTTGAGTTGAGTTACATCCCGGCCTTCGAGGTGCTGCCGACCATCGAGAAGCTGCTCAGCCCGCAGGGGGTGCTCAGCAGCACCGCGGAGCCGAAGGTGGACGGCGTCGCCCTGACGGCGGAGGCCTTCAATGAAGCCCTGACCGCGGGGCTCGGCGGCATGAGCCGCGCGGTGGGCGAGTTTATCGTGGTGCGCGATCACCCCATCGTCCTCGGCGAGATCGCCGAGATAATTGCCCGTCTGGACGTTCGCCCGCGGCAGGTTCTGATCGAGGCTGTGATCCTGCGGGCCCGGCTCGACGAAAACAACGCCCTGGGGATCGACTTCAACACCTTGGCCGGGGTCGATTTTCGCACCCTTTCATCTACCAGCGTGGGCGGCACCAACCTGGTCACGCGCGACGTGCCGGCCGACAGCATGGACCGCGGGCTGGGTGCGGCGGTGACGGATTTTGCCGGGGAAGTCCCGCCCGGCGGCCTCAGCCTCGGCGTGATCTTCAACAACGTCGCCATGTTCATTCGGGCTCTCGAAGAGGTTGTGGACCTCACCATCGTCGCGAACCCGAAAGTCCTCACCGTCCACGGGCAGCCGGGCCGGGTCATTGTCGGTCGTGAGGACGGGTATCTGACAACCATGGTCACCGAAACGGTCGCCGTCCAGACGGTCGAATTCATCGAAACCGGGACCCAGATTCTTTTCCGTCCGTTCATCGGCAAAGACGGCTTCATCCGCATGGACATCCACCCCGAAGACAGCAGCGGCGGCCTGACGCCGGAGAACCTACCGTACAAGGACACCACCGAAGTCACGACCAATGTGTTAGTCAAAGACGGCCACACGCTGGTGATCGGGGGGCTTTTCCGAGACCTGATCACGTCGCGAAACAACCAGATACCCTGGTTGGGCAATTTCCCGCTGGTCGGACCGCTGTTTCGCGGCCGGAACGACAGTGTCGTGCGCGAAGAAGTGATTGTCCTGATCACGCCGCACATCATCGATGGCGACGAGGCTGACGAGGCGTGGGCGTTGGAGGAGGTCGAAAGGTGGCGGGTTCTCGCTCATCGCGGCCTGATGCCCTGGGGGCGTGAGCGGCTGGCACAGGCGCATTACCGCTGGGCGCTGGAGCACCACCGCACCGGGCGCGGCGAGGCCGCCTTGTGGGACCTGGACCTGGCCCTGTCGCTCAACCCGCGTTTCATCGAGGCCGACTGGTTACGCCACGAGCTGACGCAAATCGTGACCCGGGAACCGGACGGCAGCGCCGTGCACGGCCTCGTACGCCAACTGGTCGAAGAGGAACTCGCGGCTCCCTCGGGGGATTCGAGGATCAAAGGATCCAGCGATGAAAACCCGTAGCCTTTCGAGTCGGCTCACGCTCCCCCTCACCGTGATGCTTGTGCTCCTGCTTGTCAGCGGCTGCCAGACGCCCGGGGCCCGGACGCCGGCGGCGATGAATTGGGACCAGACGCGCCTCACCGCGGCGTTGCAAGCCGCGGAGGAGCGCATCGCCGTCGGCAAATTCGAGCAGACCCGCTTGAGCCTGGAGAAGTTCGCCGGTCTTCCGGATCAGCGTCTGCGCCTGACGCTGGCCCGCGTGGATATAGAGGAGGGGGACTACGTCGCGGCGTTGGAACGGTTGGAGGCCGAGGCGTCTGGTGCGCTTCAGACGCCGGAGTATCATCGGCTGCGCGGAGTGGCGTTGGAAGGCTTGGGACGCTGGCCAGAGGCGGCGGAGGCTTATGGAAAGGCGTATGCCAACAAGCCGGCCGCACACCTGCTGATCGCTCGGCTGGAGGCCTTGGCTCTGAGTGGACAAATCGATGAGGCCCGGGCGCTGCTGGCTCGCGAGCGCGGCCGCTTTCCCGGCCAGGCTTCGCTCCAGGTGTTGGCCGCTCGCCTCCATGCGCGTGCGGCGGATCCCGAAGCCGCGCTGACTGAGTTGCAGACCGCCGCCCTGGCTGAGCCGGACTCGCGCGACATTCGCCGGCGTCTGGCGGAAGCGTACACCTCCGCTAAGCGTTACGGGGAGGCGTGCGCGTTTTGGCGTGCCCTGGTCGCCGACAGTCTGGGCGCCGACGAGCGGCAGAGCAATCGACACCGCCTGGCTGAGTGCCTGCTGTTGGCCGGCCGGATTGACGAGGCCCGGCTGGTGTATCGAGTGCTGGTGCTGACTCGACCGGACGATGAGGCCGCCCAGGTGGGATTGGCCGCGGCCAGCCTGGCGGCCGGTGAGCCGACCGAAGCCCTCCCAGCGGCCATGAAGGTGCTCCAGCAACACGATAGCCACATTGACGCCCGCTTGATCGCGGCGTTGTGCTATAACCGGCTGAATCAGCCTGAGCGGGCCATCGAGTTGTTATCGGCCAGCCCTTCCGACGACGACACACACGGATTTGCTCAAAAGCTCCTGGAACACTGGTTGCGGGTTCAATCATAGGCAAAGACAGGGTTCACCTACTACTCTGTTACATCTCGATGGATGGATAATCGTTTAGGCCGATCGGATGGCAGAGAAGCAGTGTGCTCATACCGATGATACAATAGTGCCACTGCAACCGACAGTCCCGCAAACCGTATACATAAGGACGGTTGGGTCTGTGCGGGACTGCCCTGCCAACGGTAACGTGTTTCATAGTAAGAGGTTAAGCGCCGTCATGCCTATCGGGGAAGAACTTGTCACCAAAGGGCTCATCACCAAGGAGCAACTCGCGAAGGCCAACGCGCTGCGGACGTCGCCTTCCGAGCGGATTGACCAGGTGTTGATCCGCGAGGATATGGTGACGGAACTGGACGTACTCCATGTCTTCAGCGAGCAGCTTTCAATCCCAATGGTCGAGCTGAAAGAAGCGGAGATCGACCGTGAGCTGCTGACGCTGATTCCCAGCCGCCTGGTGCACAAGTACGCCTTGTTGCCTATCTTAAGGAACGGCAAGGGTTTACGCGTTGCCACCTCTGATCCGTACAATATGTACGCCCTCGACGAGGTGCGAACCTGCACAAATATGCCGGTCGAGCCCGTCCTGGCCCCCAAAACCGAAATCCAGAAGATGATCCGGACCTTCTATGGCGTCGGCGGCGACGTGCTGCAAGAAATGGTCCAGGAGGCCGGCGACCTCGAAATCATCGACGAGAAGCGGCTCGAGTCCGAAGACCTCGACATCCAGCTCGCCCAGGAAGCCTCGGTCATCAAGTTGGTCAACGAGATTCTGATCGAAGCCATCGACCAGCGGGCCAGCGATATCCACTACGAGCCGTTCGAGGGCGACTTCCAGGTCCGCTACCGTATCGACGGCGTGCTGCAAATCGCGAACGTGCCGGCGGAGATTCGGCGCTTCCAGAACGCGATCGTCAGTCGTATCAAGATTCTATCGAACCTGAACATCGCCGAACGCCGCCTGCCGCAGGACGGGGGCTTCAAGATCAAGGCTCATGGGCGTGAGATCGACCTGCGTACCAGCGTGATTCCGATGGCTTTCGGCGAGGGTATCGTACTGCGTATCCTCGACCGCACGTCGGTCAAGCTCGATTTGCACTCGCTGGGCATGGAAGGGGAGACGTACGACACGTTCATGGACATGATCTCCCGCCCGCACGGGATCATGCTAGTGACCGGACCGACGGGCTCGGGCAAAACCACGACGCTATACGCGGCCCTGCGGGCCATCGTCTCGCCCGAGCTGAAAATCATCACGATCGAAGACCCGGTCGAATACTATCTGGACGGCGTCAATCAAACGCACGTGATCCCGAAGATCGGCCTGACGTTCGCCCGGGCGCTGCGCAGCTTCCTGCGACACGACCCGGACGTGGTGCTGGTGGGTGAGATTCGTGACAAGGAGACGGCCGAAGTCGCGATCAACGCCTCACTGACGGGCCACCTCGTGTTCAGCACGCTGCACACCAACGACGCGGTGACGGCGACGACGCGTCTGTTGGACATGGGCGTCGAGCCGTTCCTGGTCTCCAGCTCGCTGGAGGGCGTGCTGGCCCAGCGGCTGGTGCGAACGAGCTGCAAGTGGTGCAAGGAAGAGTACAAGCCGGAGAACCCGGCCACGCTGCCGCCCGATTTCAAATACGAGCGCGGCGAGGTGCTCTACCGCAGTACCGGCTGCAAAGAGTGCCGGGGTACGGGCTTCTCGGGCCGGCGGGCGCTGTACGAGTTGCTCGTGATGGACGACGAACTGCGCGAGTTGGTCCTCAACCAGGCCGCGGCCTCGCAGATCCTGCACCTGGCGTGCAAGAAAGGCCTGGTGCTGATGCGCGAAGAGGGCTGGCGGTTGGCCCGCGAAGGTATCACCACGCCGGAAGAGGTGCTGCGAGTAACGAAAGTGTAGTACCGATCGTGTTACCCACGTCCCCACATTCTCACGTTCCCGTAAGCATTCAGCGGTCAGCAATCAGCGATCAGCCAAAAACCGAGCGCCAGCGACCGAATGTCACAAATAACGTGTTATTGAGAACAGCGCGGGAACATGGCCAAGACTAGGCACCTGCTCGCCTTACATCGCGAGTGGCTGACCGCTGACCGCTGAAAGCTGAGAGCTTGTTGCAAACGGCTGAACTGTTACACGTTCCCACGTTCACCCGTATAAGCGTTTGTCTACCTGACGCGTTTCCGCTTCGCGCATGTCCATCAGCGACCACTGCAAGGCCGAAAACGTAATTTGTGCGAACACGAGCACGGCCAGCAGGATCGCCGAGCGGCGAGCCGGCCGGCGCAGCAGTGCAAGCTGTGACAGGCCTCCCAACAGGAGCAGCGGGACGAAGGGAATCCACAGCCGCGGCGTTTCAAGATTTGTGAATCCGATCGTGGCGAGCATGATCGCGGCAGAGCCGATGAGCAGATAGCGGCCGAAGCGCGCGTCGGAGTCGCGGGTGCGGCCCCCTTCGTCGCCGGCCACGCCCAGCCACAGCATAACCGCCCACCAAGCCGGGCCGGCCAGCAACAGAAACAGCGGCACGCCGAGCAATTGCCACGCGAGCGGCATCGCATCCGGCCCGCGCGTCACTTCGGCTTGTGATTGCGCTACGGCCCGCGCGGTGGCAAGCAGGTCGAAATCGCAGAGAAAGTAAAGTCCGAGCCCACAGAACAGGGCGGCGGTAACGGTCGGCAAGAAGACGCGCAGCAGCACACGCCGCAACTTGGCGGCCGAACCACGAACACTCAGCAGCGAAGCCGGCACGACAATTGCGGCGATCCAAATGTGTACCAGGCTGACCAGGCACGCCGGTATGAAGGCAACTCCGGCCAGGACCGCGGCCCAGACGTGACCCCGGCGGCAGGCTAGCAGCCAGAAGTAAAGCGGTACGGCAACGGTCAGCAACTGCGCGGGGTCCTTGCCGGGTGTGAAGAGCAAGGTCGCGGGCGAAAGCACGCAACATACACTGTAAGTTGCTGCAACAACGGGCGGTAGAAGCAGCCGTCCGGCGAGATAAAGGACAGGGCCCGCTGCCAGCCACAAGACAATCAGTGTCCAGAAAAAGACCAGCCCGACGGCGGTGGAGCGACGTATCTCCGCGGGCGGCTCTTCGTGAGCATGGGGGCGGTTCGCCAGTTCGACGAGTTGAGGCCAGGCCCGCAAAAGTCGCTCACCCCCGACGGCGAGCAGGGTTGCGCCCGGCGGATTACTAATGACACGCGTGCCGCGCATCCGCTCCGGCGGGGTCCGAGCATGTTGCGGGAACGCGCGGAGGTAGTCGGGCACGGATTGCACGTGCAGCGCCTCGATCGCAAATGCGCCGTCGTGCGACATCGAGTGGACGTTGAAAAAATGCTGCATGAAATGGATCGGCGGCGCAAAGTAGGTCCACACCGCCAAAGCCGCGGCCCCGAGCGTGATCAGTACCAGCCCGACTCGGCGACGGGCCGTACCGGCAGAGACCAGCCAAGTGCCCAAACCCAGCACGATCGCAATGAGCACCGCGATTGGTACCATTCGCAGTCGCAGCGCTGAGAAGGGCGAGTACAGGTACACGAAACGGCCGGGGCAGCCGAGCGGAACCTCCAGGCGGAAAAGCAACCCCACTGCGAGCAGCGGCACCACCGCCGCGGCGAGGAGGATATACCAGAAACGGCGTGGTTCGGCGTCGGAGAGTTTCTTGGCTAGGTTCTGCATTCAGGTCGGCCCATCAGTCCGCTGCAAAAGTCGGTGTCGGCTTGAAAATGTAGCGGCCGGGCCCCGTACCGGCCGTCCCACCGGCTGGAAGCCGGTGCCACACAATAATGTAGCGGCCGGGCTCCGTACCGGCACCGGCGTGAGCGCTCGGGTTGCTCCTCAGCAGAGCCCTATCCTCTCCGCCGGCATCAGCTATTGTCCGACCTCTATACCGAACGTCAATCGCTCTCAATTGCATTCGGCAGTGACGAATCCGATCAAACTGGCCCAGGTACCGATCCACCGCCTCCACAGTGTGGTACGTCTCGCGGGCAACCTGCTCTGAAGACTTGCCGTCGGCGTACCGCTTCCAACAGCAGCTCCTCCCGGGTGGGATTTCGAATCGACATCGTCCAATCTCCTGTGTTCGTCCACAACGGAAAACAGGGTGTCTGAGCGGTAGGAGATATGTCAAGATGGTAGGGTGGGGCGGGCGTCTCGCACGCCCCACCCTGTGAATAGGATCGGTTACGCGAGAATGCGATTGCCCTGCTCGCACCCTGGGCTACAATCTTCGGGATTCATAGTAGACCGCTGCAAAAGTCCGTGCCGAACGTTGACACGAGACCCACAATGCCGCCGACAAACGAAGAGTCGTCCGACCGCTTCACCATCATCTGCTTGCACTGCGATAGTCAGATGGTTGCCCAAGCAGCCTGGGTGGGACGTGAGGTCCTGTGTCCGCACTGTTCACAAGCCCTGCGTGTCCCGTGCTTCCGCGGCGATGGCCGGCCGGTCCTGGCAGATCCCCCACAGCCGACCATGGAGCGGCGCTTCAATTTCGCCTGTCCACGGTGCCAGTCGCTGCTCGAATCCCATACCGGCATGTGCGGCCGAACCGGCCGCTGTCCGACCTGCAACGCGCAATTCGTGGTCCCCGCGGTCGGGCACCGCCGCGGGGCCCCCCAGCTAGCGGCGCTGCTCGACAAGGATGATCAGGATCCCACGCCGATGCACGCCTACGCCGCCAACGGCCACCAGGCCCCCCGCATTTGCCGCCGGAAGGATGGTACGCCCCTGATCGAGTGCCCCCGCTGCGGAGCCCACAGCGACGTGAGCGTCAACAATTGTCCCAATTGCGGCATTCCTTTCACGATCGACGGTGTGCCGACCAGCAGTGGGACTCCGGGCCAATCTCTCGCGGTCACGTCGCTGGTGCTCGGCATCTGCTCGATCCCGCTTTTCCTGCTGTTTGTGCTGGGCCCCCTGGCGATCATTTTCGGGCTGGCCAGTTGGCTCCGCCGAGCGACCCCGATGCCGTCTGGCCAGGCCACCGCCGGAATCATCCTGGGCACCGGATCGACCTTGCTGACGCTGTGGAGTTTCTTGTGAAGGAATACCGATAAATCTTCTCTCACGTTTGACTTGCATTGAAAAGTGGGGTAGACTCTCTGAACCGATTGGGAAATGTCCTCTCTCGGCTGCGACTTTTCCCTCGGCGGAAATTGTTCAGGTTTGGTTTTGGGGTGATCCCCGTCTGCGCAGCGCAATGCACAGAGAATGCAGGAGTGATAGTTTTGAAGAGAATTTATGTTGGCAATCTGTCCTATTCGACAACAGAGGAGATGCTGGATACGGCCTTCGCCGGCTTTGGCACTGTGCGGAACGTTGCGATTCTCCAAGATCGTGAGACGGGCCGGTCACGCGGCTTCGGCTTCGTGGAAATGGATGACGACGAACAGGCGACAGCCGCCATTGACGGCCTCAATGGAACCGACCTCGACGGGCGGACCCTGACCGTCAATGAAGCCCGTCCTCGGGCCGAACGCGACCGGGGCGGCGGCGGCGGCGGCGGTCGGCGATGGTAACAGCCACTCAATCCGCATACTATTGACAAGAAAAGTGCAACTGACGCCCACTCAGCTTACCAGTTCGGTGGGCGTCGGTCCTTCTGTCACACCCGCCGGAACCCCTCCCGGGACTGTGGAGCGATGTTACCTTGTGAAGCGAGGCAGACGGCGGACCGAGAGGAAGCCGAGGCATGGCCAAACGCGTCCGAAAACATAGCCACCCCATCAAAAAACCTAAACGAGCCGAGGCTGACACTGAGGACTCGAAGCACGGGGCGCGCCTGGTGTTGTGGGTGGTCCTGGCCGTGGTCCTGATCTCCGGCGGGTGGGGCGTGTACCGCAAGCTGTCTTCCTCCGAGCCCGACCGACCGACCCCGACCGGGCCGAACGTGCTGCTCATCTCGATCGACATGCTCCGGCCGGACCACCTACACTGCTACGGCTACCACCGCGAGACCAGCCCCCGTCTCGACCGACTGGCAGCCGAGGGGGTCCTGTTCGAGAACCACATCAGCAGCACGTCCTGGACGCTCCCGGCTCACGCCGCCCTGTTTACCTCGCTGGCGGATTCCGTGCACGGCTGCCAGGATACGGATCGGCGGCTGCCGGACAAGTTGGTGACGCTGGCCGAAGAGTTCGCCGCCGCCGGCTACAAGACGGCCGGCTTCTTCTCCGGCCCGTATCTGCACCCGGCGTTCGGACTCTCCCAAGGATTCGAGCACTACGAGGACTGTACCTCCTATGCCCGGAAGATGGCCGACAAGCCGGCGGAAGAATGGGCCCACGACCCCGACGTCATGCGCAGCTCCCACCGCGACGTCACCAACCCCATCATCTTCCCGGCGGTCAAAAAGTGGCTCTCCGAGCACGGCGAGTCCAAATTTTTCATGTTCATCCACATGTGGGACCCGCATTTCGATTTCATTCCGCCGCCGCCCTACGACACCATGTTCGACCCGGACTACACCGGCACCATCACCGGCGAAGACTTCTTCATCAACCGGCAAATCAACAAATACATGCCGCCGCGCGATCTGGAGCACCTGCTCGCGCTGTATGACGGCGAGATCGCCTGGACCGATCTGTACGTGCGCCAGATCATCGCCGAGCTGGAGCAGGCCGGCCTGCTCGAAGATACCGTCGTCGCAATCACCTCCGACCACGGCACCGAATTCTTCGAGCACGGGTTGAAAGGCCACCGGCAGACCCTGTTCGACGAGTCCATCCGCGTCCCGCTGATCATCCGCTACCCGGCCGAGCTACCCGCCGGCGTGCGCGTCACCGCCCAAACCCGCATCATCGACATTGGGCCGACGTTGCTGGAGCTGGCCGGTGTAACCACTGACACCCTCGTCATGGGTCACAGCCTCGTGCCGTCGGCCCTGGGAGAGCCGCTTGATTTCGAGAACACCGCCATCAGCGAGTTGTTCTGGGGCCATGGCAAAATCGAGCACCGCATGAGGTCGATCCGCACGTTGAAGTGGAAGTACGTCGACGATCAGGTCCGCAACCGGCGTTTCTATTTGAACCTGGCCGATGACCCCGGTGAGCAGACCGCGTGGTGGGATCTGACTCAGGGCGTCGGCCGCAAACTCCATGACCGCTACACCAAGATCGTTGCGACGCTTGAAGATTGGCGGATCCAGATCGCCGCCGGCGCGGCGAGATCCACGCTATCCGCCCACATGCGGAAAGTACTTGAAAGTTTCGGATATGTCGGCGAGGAAGAGGCCGAAATGCAGGACTTCATCGCCGAAGAGCCCACCAGCTTACCAAGCAGTACACTTCCCGCCAGCAGTCTGTCGGACTTAGGGTTCGAAAACACCGTGGGAGCGCGCCCATGTGGGTCGGCACCCCAGGGTCCAGACACCGAAGAGAGGCATAGAAAGCCACAAAACGGCTAAGTCCGACAGACTGCTAGCAGTGTATGACAGATTCGGCGGCCCTGTCTGTCATTCCGATCGCCCCCGTGAGGGGGCGCGGAGGAATCTGGCCCCGATCCAGTTTCCAGCCAGATTCCTCCGCGCGTCCTGCCGCATTGCGTGGCCGGTCTCATTGCTTATTGAGCCGAAGGAGTCCAAGATGATGTGGATGCGGATTCAAATCGGCCGATCCCAGAGCAGGCCAAGGAGGTCGTATGCGGTATGTCATGAAACAGAAGCTCTTTAGCTTCGGGGATGACTTCACGATCAAAGACGAACAGGGCCACGATATTTACTTCGTGGATGGCAAGGCCTTCAGCATCGGCGACAAGCTGTCGTTCCAGGACATGCAGGGCAATGAGCTCGCCTTTATTCGGCAAAAGCTGTTGTCCTGGGGGCCGACGTATGAAATCTACCGCGGCGGGCAGTTGGCCGCGGTCGTGAAGAAGCATCTGTTTACCTTCTTCAAGGCCCGCTTCACCGTGGACGTGCCTGGTCCGAACGACCCGGAGGCAAGCGGCGATTTCCTCACGCACGAATATGCGTTTCAGCGCGGCGGCCGGGTCATCGCCACCGTCTCCAAACGCTGGTTCTCCTGGACGGACACCTACGGCGTGGACATCGCCCCCGGCGAGGACGACGTTCTGCTCCTGGCCGCCACGGTGGTGATCGACATGGTCTGCCACGATCGCAAGAATAATTAGAGCCTCTCACGAGACCGAAGAGCGGCGCCCCTGGCTCGGCAGGAGCCTCGCCCTCCCTCCCGCCCGCTCGCCCTCCCACTCACCCGCCCGCTTCCTACTCGGGCTCCGGGTACTCGTTCTCGATCCAAGCGCGGTCCGGCTGGAATATCGCCACGAGTTGATCCATCTCCGGCGTAGCGGCCTCAAAGTGTCCGTAGAGCGGCGACAATTCGCGCTTCGCCACATAGCGGGGATCGCCGCGGACGACCATCCGCCAGATGGCTGCCGCCGCCCCCGTACGATCTGCCCCGGATTTGCAATGGATTAAAATGGGGTGTTCGGCGGTCTTGCAGGTATCGTAGAGCAGGAGCAGGTTCTCGCGTGACGGCAGCGCGTGGGCGCTCAAGCGAATATCGATGTGGGCCACGCCGGTCTCTTCCGCCACGGCCCGTTCGCGCTGGTACCAGACGTTCGTTTCGTTTTCGCCGCGCAGATTGATGATGGTCCGGATGCCGTACAGCTCGATGACGAGTCGAAACGATTCGGCGTCGAGCTGAGCCGAGCGGTAAGCTTGGCCGGGTTCGATCACGCGGAAGTTGTCGGTGAGCGTCAGCGGCGCGAAGTCATCCACTTCGCCCAGACCGCAGGCTCCGAGCAGCAGGCAGGCGATCACCGGAAGCCGCTGACAGCAATTGAGGAACATGCGCTTCGTACTCCAGACAAGACCGGGCATCTCCGCCCCCGTCATGCCGAGCTTTTCACCGGCAGTGTGCCATTGCTCTTGAGCAGTGCCCAAGCGGTGTGCCACTGCTCTTGAGCAGAGCCGGCAGTGTGCCACTGCTCTTGAGCAGTGCCCAAGCGGCCGCTGGTCAAAAGAAGACACTGCTCAAGAGCAGTGGCACACAGCACACACCCGGCCGCTGCACATGGATCATTCGACCAGGATTTTCACGTCGACGCCCAGCGCTTTGGCGATCCGCTTGAGCGTGCGGACGGTCGTGCGGTCGGGATTGCGCTCGAGGCGGGAAATCTGCGACTGCGGCAACCCCAGCTTCTTGCTGAGCTGAGCCTGCGTCAGCCCTTTCGCCTTGCGGGCCTCCGCGATCTTGCTGCCGGCGAGCTGGAGCTTGTAGTCGTCAAAGTCGATCCATTTCGTGTTCGGATCCTCGAGCTTGGCGACCGCTTCCAGCGCCATCTCAGCCTTGATCAGCTCCACATACTCATCTTCCGGCACGAGGACATAAGTGTCCCCATTAGCCAGCACGACATGGGAGTATGACAGTTCGTCGTGACGCGGCTGCCGCCGCCTCACTGCGGGTCGACGCGATCGTGACGACCGAGCCTTGGAAGACGTTTTCTTGGTTTTAGCAACCGACATTCCAGCACCTTGATGCGATTTCTCGCGATGTCATACTCGAACATTGCGATCCAACGATCGTTGGTTCCGAAGCGGAAGAACCGCAGCATATACTCGCTCAGATCCGGATCACGCGCGGCTTCTGAGTGTTTTATCGGCTCGCGGCGAATCAACTCCAGCTTGGTGACGAATGATTCGCGGTCCGTAGTTGTGAATCGGTTCCGTAAATCAGTCCACACGTTGTCGCGTAGCTCTACCTCGATGCGCACAAACCTCTCCCGCGGCAATGCCGCGAAAACGTCCATACGTTAATCAAGGTAGAACACGCATACCCAGACAATACAGCAATACAGCACGCGCCGTGCTGCCACCACTCCCATGTCCCCTTTGTGTTCCACCAGACCGGGGGCTCGGTCACTTCATTATGTCATTCATAGTATATATCATATTTGTGATATGTCAAACGCCCTGTGACTATTGTCGTGGCATAAGGAGGGTGCCCAGGCACGTTTCGCGGACCCGCTGCTACCGATGCGCGCGTGCAGCGAATACCATGCTCCCAGCAGCGAGCAGAGCTAACGAGCCTGGAGGTGTGCGATGGGCACGCGCTGGAATGTCCGACGTGACGGCGTGACGGTGCTGGCGGTGTTGCTGTTGGCGCCCGCCGGCTTGGCACAGGATTCCAAAACCCTGGCGGAACTCCAGCGCTGGCACGATGAACTCACCAAGTCGAAAACCGCCGTCTCGGTCGAAGACGGACGACAGGCTCTCGCGCAGATCAAGAAATGGAGCCTGAAGCTCGACGATCTTGAAGTGGAGCAGCGCGGCCGCCTGCTGCGGCTGGAAATCATAGCGGCCCTGGCGGTTGGCGATGCCGCCCGGGCAGCAAGCTGGCTGCCGGACCTCGAACTCGACTTCCCGGATACGCGCGAGACCTTGCGGGCGGCCTGGCTGGTCGCCGGGGCCTCGGGGGATGCCGAGTTGGCCCAACAGACGCTGGAAAAGCTCCGCGAGCGGAAGGCGGCGAGTACCACAGCCGTGTCCAAACGCTTGCGGCGGCTGCGGATGATCGGCCGACCGGCGCCGGAAGTGGATATACGCACCGAAAGCGGCCGGACAATCCCGTTACACGAGCGCAACGGCGTGGTGCTGGTGCTCGATTTCTGGAATGTCCGCCGGAAGCCCGGCGACAAGCAGATCGCAGTGCTCCGAGGACTGCACGACGCATTCGCCCACGAGCGTGAGGTGGAGTTTCTGGGAATTAACTCCGACCCGCCGCCGCAGGTCGACGCAGCCAAGAAGTTTGCCGCCGACAGCGGGTACCAGTGGCCGCAACACTATGAGCGGCAGACCAAGGGGGCGCCCCTGACGGACAAGGCGTTCCACGTGGATTTCACGCCCTGGCAGGTCATCATCGACAGACACGGCAACGTGCGGGCGGTCGGCTCGGCCAGCGCCCCCGAGTTTCAATACGCTCTGCGGGCCGCGGCGGCGGAAGCCCAGGGGAAATACGCAGTCCTGTGGCCGAAAACGACGGACGGCGTCCCAGCTCAGCCTCGAACCCCCGTCGCCAAGGCCGAGAAGAAGAAACCTGCCGTCGAAAAGGATCTGCCGCACCATCCGGAAGCTAAACGCTTGTTGGATCAAGCGCGGCTGTACCTCAAGACGGGTCGCAAGCGTGACGCGAAGAAGCTGTTAGAGGAGCTCATCGAGAAGTATCCGGATACCTGGGAAGCCCGCGAGGCGAGACGCCTGGGCTTGATCTAGCCGGTATTCAACAGGAACCATACAACCTTCTCATCATTTCTCTCTTTGCGGTCTCGGCGAACTCAGCGGTGATTTATCCGGGCAATGAGGCTATGTTCTTGATCGCCCGAGGGTTGCCTTCCCCGGCTCCGGCAGCCTCTCAACGCAGCCTTTTATGGGACAACACCTCTTTTTTACGACAATTGGCGAACTTTTCACCTTTCCGCTTGCTCGTAGGCGTCACAAAGCGTATACTTTCCCTTGGCTCCCCATAGTAGCCGAGTCCGGCATGTTTTTCGGCTCCCCCTAGCCGGGCGGCGGCTTCGTCTTTTTAACCGGTATGGTTGTGTACACTTTGTGTGCGCACCGTTCGACGGAAAACGTTCTTCATGCGGCCTTTCCGCATGATGTTACGTGCTGTCGATGCATTGGAGATGGGAAAGACGATGCTTCCGAGCGAGCCGAAAACCGACATGTCCGCCCGTCAACGAATCAAGCCCCAGACCAAGATGCCATCCGCGGAGGTGTTACGCCACTTATCGGCTGACGACGCGAAGTTGCTGAGAAACACACTTGCCGAGCCGGCCGAGTACATCCCCCATGAGCTCCTGGACTCCCCGGCGGCTAGGCAGTTGCTGATGGAACCGGTTCCGGAGCCGGCCTCCGACTCCTCAGAGGGTGAGGCCGATGCGGATGACAGCGGCGTTTACCGCCTTGCGAATAATTTTGAGGGGGTGCCCAAGCTGGATCGCGAGCAGCATTTGTTCTTGCGGCTGAATTTCTGCCGCCGGCACGTGTGGCAGTTCTTTCAGCAGTACAAAGGTAAGCGCCTGACGGCCAAATCCGCCCGCGATCTGCTCATTTGGGCTCACGCCGTACAGGAAGTCCGTAGCCAAATCGTCCGGGAAAACATCCCCCTGGTGCTGGCCATGGCCAAGCGGACGAAGATCAGCGGTGTAGACCCGTCAGACTTGATCAGCGAGGGCAACTTGGCACTCTTACGGGCCGCGAACAAGTTCGACTCCGCGCGCGGGTACAAATTCAGCACGTACGCTTGCCGGGCTATTCTGAAGAGTTTCTCGCGGGTGGCCACGCGTATGTCGCGGCACCGTGGTTACTTCCCCACCGAGTTTGATCCGGCGTTGGAAAAGAGCGATTACATTGAGCAACGCCGTCTGGGCGTTCAGGACGAGTGTGTCGATGAATTGAGGGCTATTCTGGACGGTCGGCAGGCCGAGCTGAGCGACGTTGAGCGTAAAGTCATCCAGGCCCGCTTTGCCTTGGACAATCCGGAGCAGGACGTGGATCAAAAAGGCAAGACGCTCGAGCAGATAGGTGAGATGATCGGCGTGACCAAGGAACGCGTTCGCCAGATTCAAAACAAAGCGCTCGATAAGCTACGCCAAGCTCTCGACGGGGGCGTCCTGAGCCGGTAAGCGGTCGAGCCTAGTGCTCCCGGGCGGCAAACGAGCCCCGCTATCCAGTCTCACCGAGAAGTTCCACGGCATTGCAAAGGGACGGGAGTCCTTGAGAGGGGGGATTACTCGGAATTTGACCCGGGCTGATTTGTGGCATACGATTTGATGTGGCGCTTTTTTGTTCAACAGCGTTACTTCATGAGGTATGGTAACCTCACTGCGAGGGGACGGCTTGTCGAATGGGGGCGCTCGCCTTACGCGACTTGGGCTGGCAATCGCAGGTTGTCCGATTAAGTGGAGCGGCGTTCCAGTGACAGACGGCTTGACCGTTGATCAGGTCTTGCGCTCGGGCCCGCCCCAAGTCTCGGTGAACCGGCGCGTGCTCGCCCGCCTGCTCCGCGAACGTCCCGACCCTGAGGCGGTTGAGAGGTTCCTCTCATACCCCGACATCGAGACGGTTCGAGCCGTGGTCCTGTATCTGGGCGTGTACGGCTCGCTGCACGAATGTCCGCTTCTGGCACTCTGTCTCCAGCACCCTGATTGCGGCGTGGTCGAGTTGGCCGAGTACGGCCTCATGAGCATCTGGATGCAGAGCGGCACGAAACGCGGCAATCGCCACTTGGCGGCCGCGATCGGCTGCATCAAGGAAGGGGATTACACGACGGCCATTCACCTGCTGTCGATGCTGGCCGCCGAGGAGCCTTCTTTCTCCGAGGCGTTCTTCCAGCGTGGCCTCGCCCTCTGCTATTTAGATCGTCACGACGAGGCCGGCCGGGCTTATCGGCAAGCTTTGCGGTTGAATCCGTATCATTTTGGGGCCGCCGCCGCACTGGGGCACACTTGCATTGAGCAAGGCAACATGGCGGGTGCGCTACACTTCTATCGCCACGCGCTGCGGATTCACCCCCGCCTGGAGGATTTGCCGGAGGCGGTGCGGCAACTGGAATGTCTAGTCGAGTCGCGCTCGGCATAGGCAGAAGGGTAGTGCGGGAACTACTGGCGGGATACCGGCGAAACGACTATTATCTGACCAACTGAAACACCGCACCAGTCACGATTAGTCCGGTTATTCACCGCTGAGCCCTTGGCGCGGCCTTCGGCCGCAACCAAAGAGGATTGCAGATTATCGATCGTTTGCATTGCAGAGTATTACCAGAAAAGAAGTTACAACATAATCAACGACGCGGTGACGGCCTTGAACAACATCCTGCTATTCGGCGGATCATTCGATCCCATCCATCATGGTCATTTGATTATCGGTCGTCATGTCGCCGAATATCTGGACCTCGCGCGGGTCATTTTGATTCCCAGCGCTAACCCGCCCCATAAGCAGGGACAGCAGTTGGCGCCCGCCGCGGATCGCCTGGAAATGTGCAGACTGGCGGCGGCGGATGACCCGCAGTTTGAGGTCAGCGACTGGGAGATCGGTCAAGCCGGACCCAATTATACTCTGTACACCATTCAGCACTTCCAGGCCGCATACGGCGCGGATACGAAGTTGTATTGGCTGGTTGGGATGGACAGCCTGAACGAGTTGGATACTTGGTACCGCGTCGACGAGTTGGTGAATGCGTGCACGATCGTGACGGCGGCCAGGCCGGGCTTTGAGCCGCCCGACGGGATGGCGCTGTCGAACCGGTTTTCCCCGCCGCAAATCGCGAAGCTGCACCGGCATGTCGTGGAAGGTCCGCGCATCGACATCGCGGGGACCGAGATTCGCGCCCGCGTGCGGGCCGGGCGGAGTATCCGCTACCTCGTCCCAGAGCCGGTGTGGTGCTACATCGAGGAGCGGGGCTTGTACCGCGAGGCCTAGCAGTCTGTCGGACTTAGCCGTTTTGTGGCTTTCTATGCCTCTCTTCGGTGTCTGGACCCTGGGGTGCCGACCCACATGGGCGCGCTCCCACGGTGTTTTCGAACCC
>JAGMDK010000021.1 GCA_023128695.1 Phycisphaerae bacterium | reverse complement strand
TGCTCGATCGGGTTCTGCGTGGCGATCACGAAGAACGGGTTCGGTAGCGCGTACGTCTCGGACCCGCTCGAGACCTCGTGCTCCTGCATCGACTGGAGCAACGCCGCCTGCGTCTTCGGCGGGGCCCGGTTGATCTCGTCCGCCAGCACGATGTTCGCGAACACCGGCCCGCGCACGAAGCGGAAATCGCGGCGGCCGTCCGGCAACTCGTCGATCACCTGCGTGCCGGTGATGTCGGAGGGCATCAGGTCCGGCGTGAACTGGATGCGTTTGAAGTCCAGCGAGGTGATGCGGGCGAGCGAGGAGACCATCAGGGTTTTCGCCAGCCCCGGCACGCCGACCAGCAGGCAGTGCCCGCGGGTCAGGATAACGGCCAGCATCTGCTCGATGACGGCTCTCTGGCCGACGATATTGCGGCCCAGCTCGTCGTAGATCAACTTCTTGGAGCGGTGGAAGCCCTCAAGCAGCGTGGTGAATGATTCTTTAGCCATAGTGGGAGTAGAGAATAGCGAGTAGCGAGTAGCGAGTTAAGGGGCCGCTGCAAAAGTCATGTGGCGTCCGGGCCCCGTACCGGACGAGATGTAGCGTCCGGGCCCCGTACCGGACGTCGTCAGATTAGAGCGTTTTCCGGTGTGCCACGGCCGGTACGGGGCCCGGCCGCTACATTATCGTGCCGATGCCGACTGTTGCGGCGGACTGCTAACCGCCTTGCGAGGCCGCATGGTCCAGATTGTGCCCCCTTCAACCGAGTTCAGTCTCGCACCACTTGCGATACGAGTACCAGGCCAGCAGCACCCCGGCCAGGCCCAACAGCATCGACAGGGTTGCCCAAGCCGGGAACAGGCTAAGCAATTCGCGGCGTAGAACGAATGTCAGGAGGGTAAACCCCAAGGCAAATACCGTAAGCACACCGCCCCCCACCGCAAGCTCACCGCCCACCACCAAGGTGAGCGAGTGAAAGCGCATGAGCCAGGCAGTGACGCCAAAAAGAAAGACGTTCCCTCCGATCGAGAATAGAATAATCACCAGCAATTCAAGTGGTGTGATGGCCACACGGTTCCAGATGGCAATGGTCAGCCCCCACACAACGATCAGCATCGCCCATGCTGTGAACATGTCGAGCGCTGCCGCCAAACCCAGCTCGCGAACCAGTTGCGGTTTCGAACACGGCCGAAGCGATTCATAGCCCAGGTCGCATCCACGACCAACGACTCTGAGCGCACCCAAGTACGGGAGAAAAAAGACGAACAAGGCGAAACCTATAAAGCCCCCTGGTATCGGCGTCCCGTCGTATTCTTTTGGTATGCCGGTAGCCATGGTGACGAGGTAGTACACCACAAAAAGAGTAATGCACAGCACAGTCAGGATCCACGTCGTGGGGGCATTACCAAGCTGCCAGTGTCGAACACGTTTCCAGGTACCGCTGCCGACGTAGCCGCGTAATCGATCAAATCTTGCGGCCATACCTGGGGGCTGTTCATTTGCCCTTATTCGATCTCGCTGGGCTTTCTGGTCGGATTCAGTGAATGGAAGCTTTAGGTGATACTCGAACATCTCTTCGTTAAGATGCATCAAGCGCACAACCCAACCAGCAATGACCACGATGCTGAGGATCAGCGTCGTCGTGGCAGGAGCAGGTGATCCGCTCAGAATCAACTCGATCACGTACAGGTAAGAGTTACTGCTTTTATCTACGATAGGAATCAATACTAGTGTACCAACCAATGATGCAACACCAACCAATAATACTACACCAATGACACCAGGATGAAAATGATGTACCCAAAGGCCTGTCGCGAGACACATCGAGAAGATCGCAAGGGCTCCCAGGATACTTGCCCCAAAGACCCCAAGCAAAAGCGTATGTAGCAGAATTAGCACAAGCGAAAAGGTTAACGCAACTACTATGTGAGGTGTGCAAAACCGCGGCATAACCGTTGAACGATAGTTGGCGATCTGCTCTTTCACATGATACGCCAAGAATGAAGCCTCGAGGAGTACAAACATCAAGCCGATGCTCGTTATATACTTGACGTTATAGGGTGGGCTGGAGGTTAATATGGGAAACAAGACGGCCATGAGCAGTGCGGCCATTGGAATGGACGTTGCCGGCCGAATGTAAGTCATCGCCGCTGCGCGGTAACGCTCAAACATGGTGCATCTCCAGGAAGATGTCCTCGAGGTTCAGGTCTCTGACCTGGACGGTTGCGTTCCAACGTTCCCGAATACCATCGACAACCTGGTCATTCAGATCCCGCACGCTGACCAGTGCTTCCTGACCATCCACTTCGCAACGCAACGTGCCGGGGATGTTCAGCGATGTAGGCAGCGGCGACGCGGCGCTGATCTGTAGGCGTTTGACCGAATCCTTGAGCCGGCCCAGCTCGTCGTGATAGATGATCTTGCCGTCCTTGAGGATGGCCACGCGGTCGGCGACCCGCTCCAGGTCGGACGTGATGTGCGTCGAAAAGAGCACCGTACGGGCGCGGTCGCTGGTGATCTCCAGGATAGCCCGCAGGAACTCACGGCGAGCGACCGGGTCGAGGCTCGCGGCCGGCTCGTCGAGGACCAGTAGCTCCGGCTCGTGTCCCAACGCCAACAGGATCGCCAGCTTCTGCCGCTCACCGACCGATAGCGGGCTGACCTTGGCGTCGGGATCGAGCTCCCATTCCTTGATCAGCCGCTCGATGAGAGCTTTGTTCCAGCGCGGATAGAACGCTCCCGTGTACGCGACGACTTGTTGGACCTTCATCCACGGATAGAGGCTCACCTCCTGCGGCACGTAGCCGAGCCGTTCCTTGGCGGCGGCGCTGAGCGTCCACGGATCTTCGCCCAGCAACGTGATCTCCCCGTCGTCCAGACGGAAGAGCCCGAGCAGGCACTTGATCAGCGTGGTTTTGCCGGCCCCGTTCTTGCCGAGCAGGCCCACCACCGAGCCGTGCGGCACGTTGAGGTCGACGCCGAGGAGTACCTGCTTACCCTTGAAGCCCTTGTGGACGTCCTGTGTCTGAATCACCCAGTTATTCATCGTCGAGGTCCTCCAACAAAGGGGCGAGCACGGCCCAAACTTGAGCCTTGGTGAGCGCGAGTTGATAAGCCCGGGCGACGGCCTGTTCGAGCAGGGGCCGTAATTGAGTCTGCCGCTCGTGGACGGCGCCCCAAGCGACGGGCGCGCAGACCCGCATTCCCTGCCCGCGGACCAACTCCACGACACCCAGGGTTTCGAGCTTGGAGTAGGCTTTCGATACCGTCATGGGGTTGATTTGCAGCCGACGGGCCACCTCGCGAACCGATGGTAGCAGATCCCCCGGTCTCAGTCGGCCGCCGGACACCTCGGCCTGCACTTGGTCCATCAGTTGCCGATAAATCGGCACCCCGGAAGAGGGGGCCACGTCGAATTGGAATGAGGTCCTGTTGTGTATCACTGTATTACTAGTATAATACACATTGCCGCTGGGTCAAGTCCCAACCGCAAAAAAACCGGTTCTTCACGGATTAGCGGGGACGGCGTTCACCATGCCACAACCGGAGGACGAAGCTCCCGCTGAGCCTACGACAAGCCAGGACGGGAGGGCGAAGCTCCCGCTGAGCCTACGATATGCCAGAACGGGAGGACGAAGCTCCCGCTGAGCCTACGACAAGCCAGGACGGGAGGGCGAAGCTCCCGCTGAGCCTACGATATGCCAGAACGGGAGGGCGAAGCTCCCGCTGAGCCTACGATATGCCAGAACGGGAGGGCGAAGCTCCCGCTGAGCCTACGACGCTACGGCTCGGCGGGAGCCTTGCCCTCCCAGACTACGGCTCGGCGGGAGCCTCGCCCTCCCAGACTACGGCTCGGCGGGAGCCTCGCCCTCCCAGACTGCGGCTCTGCGGGAGCCTCGCCCTCCCTGCCCGCGGCATCGGGCTGGACGGTAGCAGAGGCATCGCCTATCACTCTCGCATGTTCATGCTAATCGCACAATCACCCTCTGCGGCACCTGCGAAAGCCAACCTCATTGACATCATGGCGTTGTGGGAGCGTATCACTGAATTCCTGGCGCTGGAGAACCCCGCCGGCATTTTGGCGGTGTTGCTGGGGGTGCTGGCGCTGATTTTCTGGGCCACGCAGCAGAAAACCATCAAGCCGCTGTTCAAGGTCATCCCCGCGTTGGTCTTCTGCTACTTCATCCCGACCACGCTCACGACGATCGGCATTTTGCCGGCCGAGTCGGAACTGTATACGTGGATCAAGGGCTACGTGCTGCCGACGGCGCTCTTCCTGCTGATTCTCTCGCTCGATCTGCCCGGCATCCTGCGCCTCGGCCCCAAGGCCGTCATCATGCTCCTGGCCGGTACGGTCGGCGTGGTCATCGGCGGGCCGATCGCATTATTCAGCTATAACCTCCTGTTCTCCAGCTCTACCTGGGCTCTGCCCCCCGACGCCTGGAAGGGACTGGCGGCCCTCTCCGGCAGTTGGATCGGCGGCGGGGCGAACTTCGTGGCCATCGGCGACGTGGTCGGCACCTCCCCAACCATGCTCGCCACCATGGTCATCCCCGACGTGTTCGTCGCCAGCATCTGGATGGGCGTGCTGCTGTACTGCTCGGGGCACCAGCACCGCATCGACCGCTGGACCGGGGCCGACGCCTCCGCGATTCGTGATCTGGAACGCCGACTGACCGATTTTCAGCAGCGGGTCATGCGGGTGGCCTCGTTGCCCGACCTGATGATCATTCTGGCGCTCGGCTTCGGGGCCTGCTGGGTAAGCTACAAAGGCGCCGACCTGCTTGCCGCCGGCTCGGTTCAGTACGTGAAGGAAATCGCCGTAGATCTTGGGCTTGAAGAGATCAAGCTGACCCTCGATGCCGAGCCCGTCCCGCTCGATAGTGCTCAAGTAAAGCCGCATCACGTGGGTCATGCCATTGACGAGGCCTTGCAGGACAATCCCGCCGGGCTCGATTCGCTCTCGACCTGGAGTTGGCTGCGCTACCACGTCTCCCGTTTCGTCAATGAGACCACCGGCGGGTCCATGTGGAAGTATGTCTTCGTGACCACCCTCGGGCTGCTGCTCTCGTTCACCCGTGTCCGCAACCTGGAGGGTGCCGGGGCCTCAAAGATCGGCTCGGTGATGCTCTATCTATTGGTTGCCTGCATCGGGGCCTCGGCCGACTTCAAACAGATCACCGAAGCCCCCGGCTACGTCGTGGCGGGGTTTATCTGGATGGCGGTGCACATCACGGTCCTGCTGACCGTCGCGTGGCTGATCAAGGCCCCGATCTTCTTCGTCGCGGTCGGCTCGCAGGCCAACATCGGCGGCGCCGCCAGCGCGCCGATCGTCGCCGCGGCCTACCACCCCGCGCTGGCTCCAGTCGGCGTGCTCTTGGCGGTGGCGGGGTACGTGCTCGGGACCTATGCCGGCCTGCTCTGCGCGGGTATGCTAAAGGCCGTGGCCGGGGCCGCGTGAGCGGCTGATGCCGCGGCAGACCACGAACCTGGGTCTGGGCTTGATTATTAGTGCTCTGTCAACGCCAAACGTGCGGGTTGGTCTGGGAGGGCGAGGCTCCTGCCGAGCCGTGCCCCGGAAAAAAATCTAACGTGCGGGGAGGGCGAGGCTCCTGCCGAGCCGCGGGCCGGAGATAATCGAACGTTCGGCTCGGCAGGAGCCTCGCCCTCCCGCGCGTGTGCCACTGCTCTTGAGCAGTGCCAGGGCCATTGTCGGCCCAAGAAGACACTGCTCAAGAGCAGTGGCACACACAACGCGACCCGAAAGCCAAAGCATTGACAGAGCACTTGTCGGAGACTGTAAACATGAACGTGCTGGTCGATTTGTGCGTCACCCCCATCGGCGTCGGCGTCTCGGTCTCGAAGTACGTCGCCGCCTGCGAGCGGGTCATCACGGAAGCTGGTCTGAAAAGGCAGTTGCACGCCTACGGGACGAACATCGAAGGTGAGTGGGACGCGGTATTCGCCGTCGTCAGGCGTTGTCACGAGGTCGTCCACGAGATGGGCGCCCCGCGGATCAGCACGACGATCAGGCTGGGCACGCGTACCGACCGGGCCCAGACGATGGACGATAAGATCCGCAGCGTGGAAGAAAAACTGAGCAAGAGCTAGTGGTGTGTTTCATAAGTTTCGCGACTATGGAGAAACGCGAGAACTCCGAAGAGCCGCGGGCCTGAAGCCCGCGCGGTCGTTCACGATCTATTGTGGCCTTATCACCTTGTCACGTGGGTGTGACTAAAAATCGTGGCCGC
>JAGMDK010000209.1 GCA_023128695.1 Phycisphaerae bacterium | reverse complement strand
CGGGCGAGTCAGCGAGCCGTGACGCGAGTGTGGTGGCGGTCAGGGTGGCGAGCCGATGGGGCGGCGGGGAGCCGGAGTTGGCTGGCCGGGGCAGGGTTGCCAGCCGGAATCGAACTGCTAGTCAGAGGCGCAGCGCAAAACAAAAGCCGGCCAGCAGCTACCGGTCATTTCCGTATCGGTGAAATACAGAATCCAGCCAAACGCGGGATCATGGAGTTGCTTGTCCTGATCGACCGGCGGTCCGGGCTGTGCCAGGGCCGCGCCGGGACCCAATGCAAAGACAAACGCCCCCGCGACGAGACAGGCTGTTATCTTCTCCAGTACGTTTCCTAAATGCATCTGTCCACCTCCAAGGTAAATGAAATTGACTGGTCGAGTAGCGTAAACCGGACACACCTTCCCGTGTCGGCGCGGCATACCAGGGTTGCGCGAGCGTGGCTAGTTGGCCGACAGGCATAGGCGTGGCAGGGTACCCGGTACCCCAGCACCCTGTTTACGCTGTGGCCAGCGGAGCTCGGGGACAGTATGCTGTCAGGATTCGACGGTCCGCGGACCGCCATTGACTTCGGAGGTATCGATGTTTGCGCCGTTGCCAGCCAAGTTCAGCTTTCCCGAGGCGGAAGAGCGGGTGCTCGCGTTCTGGGAGAAGCACGACATTTTCGGCCAATCGCTCCGGCAACGCCGTGGGGCGCCGCGGTTCGTGTTCTATGAAGGGCCGCCGACCGCCAACGGTTTGCCGCACCCCGGGCACTGCCTGACGCGGGCCATGAAGGATCTCTTTCCGCGTTATCAGACCATGTGCGGCAAGCTGGTCGAGCGCAAGGCCGGCTGGGATACTCACGGCCTGCCCGTCGAGGTCGAGGTTTGCAAAGAGCTCGGCATCCATACCAAAGAGGAGATCGAATCCTACGGCGTCGAGAAATTCGTCCGCAAGTGCATCGAGAGCGTTTTCCGCTACACCCGCGAGTGGGAGCAGATGACCCGCCGCCTGGGATTCTGGGTCAATCTCGAAGAGGCTTACGTCACGTTCCATCAGAGTTACATCGAGAGCGTCTGGTGGGGCCTGAAGACGCTTTTCGAGCGGGGCCTGTTGTACCAGGGGCACAAGGTGGTCTGGTGGTGGGCCCAGGGCGGGACGGCGTTATCCGCCGGCGAGGTCGGCGAGGGCTACCGCACGGTGCAGGACCCCAGCGTCTACATCCGCTTCCCCCTAGTATCAGAACCCGAAGCGTCAGCGAGGGAAACAGAACCCGAAGCGTCAGCGAGGGAAACAGAACCCGAAGCGTCAGCGAGGGAAACAGAACCCGAAGCGTCAGCGAGGGAACAAGGTAAGGAAGCCCGAAAGCACGAAGACCCAAAGCAAGAGCCGCGGGCTTCAGCCCGCGCGGCGCTACGCAATGGGAACAGTGCTGCATCCGAAAGACCGCGCGGACTAAAGTCCGCGGCTCCTCATGCGAATCTTGATCCTTCCAAGCGCGTCAGTTTGCTTGTCTGGACCACGACGCCGTGGACGCTGATCAGCAACCACTTCGCGGCCGTCGGCCCCGACATCGACTATTCACTCGTCCACGACAAAACGACCGACGAATACTTCTATATCGCCACGGCCCTGGTCGACCTTACGGCCGAGAAGCTCAAGCACAAATTTGAAACCGTCTCCACCTGCTCCGGCACCGATCTGGTCGGTCTCCGCTATCTGCCGCCGTTCGATTGCTACTACAAGATGATGGGCGCGCAGACCGCCCAACTCAAGGAAGGCGGCGAAGACTACATCGGCTGGCGTGTGACCCTGGCCGACTTCGTCACGCTCGACTCCGGTACCGGTCTAGTGCACGAAGCGCCGGCCTATGGCGAGGTGGACTTCGATCTGCTCCAGGATGAACGGCGGCGGCTCGCTGATTTCGACACGATCCCGCTGTTTAACGCCGTCAAGCCGGATGGGACTTTCAGTGATGAAGCGCCGGAGCAATACCGCGGTCGGTGGGTCAAGGACTGCGATAAGGACATCATCGCTGATCTGAAGGAACGCAGCATCCTGATGCATCAGGAGACAATCGAGCACGAATATCCGTTCTGCCCGCGGGCCGAGGATGATCCGCTGATCCAATACGCCCGCAAGAGCTGGTTTGTCCGCACGAGCCAATTCAAGGATGAGTTTCTCGATAACAACGCCGGGATTTACTGGCTGCCGGACCACATCCGCGCGGGGCGCTTCGGCGATTTCCTGCGGAACAATGTGGACTGGGCCTTGTCGCGCGAGCGTTACTGGGGCACGCCGCTGCCGATCTGGGTTTGTGAAAAGACCGGCAAGATGGAGGCGATCGGCTCGTACGCCGAGTTGCTGGCCAAGCCGGGCGTGCAGGGCACGGAGGTTTGGGAACAGGCCAAGGCGGCCGATCCCGAACTGCCCGAGCACCTGAAGGTGCACAAGCCGTACATCGACGCCGTAACGTATGACAGTCAGTTCGCGGAAGGTGCCCGCATGAGGCGGGTGACGGAGGTGATCGACTGCTGGTGGGACGCGGGGAGTATGCCGTTCGCGCAGTGGGGCTTCCCGCACCTCGAAGGCAGCGTCGAGACATTCGCCGAGCGTTTTCCGGCCGATTTCATCAGCGAAGCGCTGGACCAGACGCGCGGCTGGTTCTACGGCCTGCTGGCGATCAGCACGCTATTGTTCAGAAGCGATAAAGAGCCGCGGGCTTCAGCCCGCGCGGATTCAGGAATGGAGGAGTCTTCACCTGACGCGGAACCGCGCGGACTGAAGTCCGCGGCCCCCCTCGGCTTCGTGAATCTGCAACGTGACTACCCCCACCCGTACAAGTCCTGCATCGTCCTCGGGCTGATGATGGGCGAAGACGGGCTGAAGATGTCCAAGCGGAAGAAGAACTACCGCGAGCCCAGCTACGTCTTCGATCACTATGGCGCTGATGCCATGCGGTGGTTCTTCTTTAGCGGCCAGACGCCGTGGACCTCGGTCCGCTTCCAGGAGGCGAGCATCCGCGACGCGCAGCGCGAGTTCCTGGTGCGGCTCTACAACGTGTTCAGCTTCTTCACTATCTATGCGAACATCGATGGATTCGAGGTGGGTGGAGATCAAGGGGAGGGGCCGCGGGCTTCAGCCCGCGCGGCCGCGACTGGTTACAGGCCGGTTCCAGAACGGAACGAACTCGACCGCTGGATCATCAGCGAACTGCACCGGACGATTCGGATAGTGCGGGAGAACCTGGACCGCTTCGAGAACTACCCCGCGGCGGGGCGGCTCAACGACTTCGTGGATGCCCTCTCGAACTGGTACGTCCGCCGCTCGCGTGACCGCTTCTGGCGGAGCGAGAAGGATCAGGACAAGTGGGATGCGTACAACACGCTCTATGAGGTCCAGGTTACGCTCAGCAAGCTCATCGCACCATTTACGCCGTTCTTTGCGGAGACGGTGTATCAGAACCTGGTGAGGATCAAATCCTCCGATCCTCCACTCAGCGTGCATTTGTGCGACTATCCGGTTGCCGATGAGAGTCTGATCGATGAGGATCTGGCGCAGGAGATGGATCTCGTGCGGCAGATCGTTTCGCTGGGGCGGGCGGCGCGGACCGCGGCTAAGTTGAAGGTTCGCCAGCCGTTGGCTTTGGTTGAGATTATTCTGGCCCGCCGCGAGCATACGGCTTGGCTTGAGGCGCATAGCGAGTTGATCGCCGAGGAGCTGAACATCAAGCAGGTTGAGTTCACGACCGAGGCCGACCACTACGTGACGTACCAGATCAAGCCGGATTTCAAGCTGATCGGGCCGAAGTTCGGCAAGCTTGCCAAGCAGATTGCCGCCGCTTTGAGCAAGGTGGACGCCGCGGCGGGCCGCCAGTCGCTGGCCAGCGCCGGCGAGTTGGTGCTGGACGTCGACGGCCGACAGGTTCGTCTCACCGACCACGAGGTCCAGGTCCGTCTCGAAGCCAGGCCCGGCTGGTCCGCGGCCCAGGGGCGGGCCGGCGTGGTCGTGGTCAAGACCGAACTTACGCCGGAACTCACCGAGGAGGGCCTGACGCGCGAAGTGATCCACCACGTGCAAGGCCTGCGGAAGGAGCTGAATCTCGCATACGAACAACGGATTACCTTACGGGTTGAGACGACGAGCGACTTGCAGGCGGTCATCGAGCGCTTTGCGGATACGATCAAACGCGACTGCCTGGCCGAGAAAATCGACTTTTCCGCGGCTCCCCCTGACGAAGCGCGGGCAGTCAAGATCGAGGGGCACGTAACGAAGCTGGTGGTAACGCCATGCTGACAGCCCGCCGTAATGTAGCGGCCGGGCTCCGTACCGGCCGTTGTTCTAGTGGTCTGATTCATAATTGCCGCATCATGATTCAAGGTGGTGTGGGCCTCCGTGCCCGCAACTGGCGGGCAGGGACGACCGCCCCACCAGCGTACGTTTCACGGCCGGTACGGAGCCCGGCCGCTACATAAATATCCGATTGTAATGATAGATTTATTGACCTGCACACTTGAATCCGTATCCCTCGAGGGCGGCGATGATCCTTCCGCCGGTCCCGGAAGACCGGCGGCGCGCATCGACCTCCATTGCCACTCGAGCTTCTCGGAGGAGCGGCTGAATTATCTGCCCGGGCTGGCGTGGTACCCGCTGCTGGAGCCCGAAGGAGTGTACGACCTCGCCCAGCGGCGGGGGATGGACTTCGTCACCATCACCGACCATGACACCATCGACGGCTGCAAGGCGCTGATCGATCGCCGCGGCGTCCTCCAGGATTTCATCTTCGGCGAAGAGGTATCGGTGCGGTTCCCCGAGGACGGCACGCTCATTCATATCAACGTGTTTGACCACGACGAGCAGCAACACCGTGAAATCCAGCGGCGGCGGGACAATCTATACGAGCTGGTTGGGTACCTGCGTGAGATCGACAAGCTGTTTGTGCTGAACCACATGACCTGGACCGCCCAACAGCGCGTGCTGACGGGGCGGCAGATCGAGGTGCTGCTCGAGCTGTTCGACGTCTTCGAGGGGCTCAACGGCGTCCGCAGCTACATGCACAACGCCCTCGCCTGGCAGGCCGCCGGCGGCTGCGACAAGGTGTTGGTCGGCGGGAGCGACTCACACACCTTCCGCGTCGGCACCACCTACACCCGCACTCAGGGCGCGACCAAGGCCGAGGTGCTCGCCAGCATAGCCGCCGGCCGGGCCCTGCCCTGCGGCGCCTTCGGCACGCCTGAGAAGCTGCGCGAAGACGTTTGGCTCACTCTCCAGAAAACCGTCGAGCAGCGCCTGGCCGAGGCGACCGGCCGCTGGCAACGCTTCAAGTACCGGAGCGTCCGCCGTCTAGCCCAAACGCTGCACCCGCTGGCCTGTCTGGGTTATCACAAACATCAGGATGTGCTGATGCGCGGCTTCACGCAGGCCCTGCCGGCGTAGGCACGTGGGAACGTGGGAACGTGCGCACGTGGGAACGTGGGAAGGTGGGAACACGACGCTGGTGCGAGATTCCTATCTCGCACCCGAGCTTGCGGGAATCCATTCCC
>JAGMDK010000208.1 GCA_023128695.1 Phycisphaerae bacterium | reverse complement strand
ACTGCTCTTGAGCAGTGCTTCCGATAGCCGGCGATAGACGAGGCACTGCTCAAGAGCAGTGGCACACCGGCGGCTGCTCAAGAGCAGTGGCACACAGGCGGCCTGTTAGCAACCGAATGTCGCAAATAACATGTTATTCAAAGCAGCGTGAATGGCGGCAAGCTGAACGCTGACTGCTGATAGCTGAAAGCTGACCGCTGAAAGCTTTTTCGCAACAAAGGAGAGATTATGTCAGCCCTACCCGAATACAAGACCCGGGTACTCCTCGACAACGAGGGGGTACCACTTGTGGCTGGTGAGTTCGTGGCGGCCGAGGCGGAAATGCCCGGCCAACTCCCCGAGCCACCGGTCTACATCAAGGCCCAGATCCCCGGCGCTACCAGCCGAGCGGCCCAGGGCCTGGTACGCCGTTGCGACAGCAAGGAACAGTTGGAGAGCGGCCTGAAGCAGCTTCTGGCGCCCGGCTCTTGGGGCCAGGCCGAAGGCGTGCTGGTGGCCAACGCCGTCAACATGAAGGGCGAGTACTACGCGGCCTGCATGTTGGACTTCGGCAACGCGGAGAAGCTGCCCCACGGCGTGCTGCTGTTCTCCACCGAGGGTGGTTCGGGAGTCGAGGAGCGCACCGCCAGCTTGCACAAAATCCCCTTCTCGTTGCTTAACCTGCCCAGCGCGGACGACATAGTGGCCAAGCTGGGCAAGGTGGACAACGCCCAGGCCATCGGCAAGTTTCTGGAGGGCTTCATCAAGACCTACGCCCGCTACAAGCTGACCGTGCTCGAGGCCAATCCCATCGGCGTGCTGGAGGACGGTTCCTTGCAGGTGGTGGACTGCCGGGCCGAGTTCGAGAAGCACGCGGTGGGCAAGAAAGATGCGGAGCTATTCGCCGCGGCACCGGTCGCCAAGGATGACAAGACCCGCCTGGAGCGTCTGGTGGACAAGGTCAACGAGGGCGATCCGGCCGGGACCGGCTTCATCCGCGAGAACCGCGAGCCCGCCCCCGAGGGCGCTTGGCGCGTGGCTACCAACCTGTGCGGCGGCGGCGGCAAAATGCTCTGGGAGATGACCACCGGGGCCCGTAAAGACATCTACACCATGAACGAGTCCGACACGTCCGGCGGCCTGTCGGCTTTCAAGAGCTACCGCGTGCTGCGGGCCATTCTGGAGATGGAAGGCTCCCAGGTGCTGCTGCTCACCGGCTCGGGCATGGGCTTTCAGAATCAATATCACCTGGCGGCCGCCATGTGGAAGGGCCTGCGCGAGAGTCCCACGCCGCTGCCGGCGTTGCTGCGTTTCGGCGGGACCGACGAGGACAAGGGCCGCGAGCTGATCGCGAAGGTGGCCCCGAGCCTGCCGGTGCCGGTCAAGACTTATCTGCCGCATGTGTTCCCCAACGCCATGGTGGACGACGTCGCGGAGTTGGCCGCCACGGAGCGCGTCAAGGTGACGCCCGAGCCTCAGCCGGAGGGCGAGCCGACCTTCAGCGTCGACGTGCCGCCGGGGGACTTTTACTTCTATCCGGATAAGTGGGACAAGGACGAGGCTCCGCCGTGTGTGGGGGCCTGCCCGAATAACTTCCTTTCGTGGAACGCCGAGAAGCGCACCATCGAGACCGTGGAGGGGGCCCGCTGCATCGGCTGCCTGGTGTGCGAGGTGGTTTCGCTGCTCGAGGGTAACGGTGAGCTCCGCATCAAACTCGACTTGCCGGAGGTGGACTAATGAATAACGGAATCCTGAAACACCTGATCGGAATCGAGCAGCCCAAGGTCCTGGTCGTCGGCATGACCGGCAAGCAGGGTCAGGGCCGCAGCAAGATGATGATGAAGATGGGCACGCGGGTGCTGGCCGGCTGCACGCCCGGCAAGGGCGGGCAGGAGGTGCTCGAAAAGCCGATCTTCAACAACGCCAAGGAGGCTGTCGCGGCGAATCCCGAGTTGAACTGTGCCGTGATGTACGTGCCGGCCGCCGCCATCAAGGCTGCCGCGATGGACGCCATGGACGCCGGGCTCAAGTTCTCGGTGCTCACGGCCGACGGCGTGGCGACGCACGACGAGGCGGTGCTCAAGGAGTATGCGCAGGCCAAGGGCTGTACCTATCTGGGGCCCAACACGGTCGGCATGCTCGACACCTCCGGCTACCTGTTCGGCCTGATCGGCGGCAGTGCGACCTGGGCCAAGAAGAACTACCTGCCCGGCTGCGTGGGCGTGATCTCCCGCTCGGGCGGACTGTCCCAGTTGCTGGGCGCTTTCCACTGCCGGCCCAACCTGCCCGGCCCGCGCGAGGACGGCAGCTTCGGCCCGCTGTGGGGCGACAAGTACCCCGGCGTCAGCGCCGTACTATGCACCGGCGGCGACCCAATGCCCGGCGTCACCATGCTCGACGCGGGGCTAGCCTTCCAGCAGGACGAACGCACCAAGGTCATCGTAGCCTACGGCGAGACCGGCACCACCCAGGAGAACGACTTGGCCGCGGCCGTCAAATCGGGTCAGATCACCAAGCCGATCATCGTCTTCCTGGGCGGAATGTACACCAAGGCGGGCGTAGCTCAAAGCCACGCCGGCGCCATGATCCGCAACGAGGAGGAAACCTACGCTTACAAGCGCAAGGCGATGGAGGAAGTCGGCATAACCGTAGTAGAACGCCCCGACGCCGTCTTCGCCCAAACCGCGAAGGTGTTGGGGATGTAGGCCAGAGGTTTGTGTCGGGTCAATGATTAGGCCTACAAGGCTGGCATCCATGAGGTTTGTCTAGTGAGTTTTCAGGGTGTCGATATCGTTGGTGTCATCGCGTGCATACTGGCTGCGGGATCGTTGCTGTGGCAGTGGAAGACCTGGCGCGAATCACACCGGGAGTATGTCCGCGTAAGTTTGAAGTGGGAAACTGGTCACGAAGGCTCATCGTACCAGGGACCGAGACACTCTAGGATAGTTGCTGAGGTCGTTAATCTTGGTCGCCTGCCAGTATATGTGAAGGAGGTTGTATTCGAACGAAAGGCGGAAAACGAACCGAAACCATCGTTTGGCCCGGGGCCAGAGCATGGCATAGTTCGTATGAAGCTAGAACGATATAGGGGGCAGCAGAATCCGCTCAACGTTGGCGAAGGACATCTATTTTATCTTCCTGAGCAGGGATCAGGATTTCTCCAACGGTTTATCGACACAAAGTACTCCTGGCTTGTCGTACGTTCTGAACGTCAAGTGCTGTGTCGACTACGACATAACAAGTTCACTCAAATCCTTCAGCGCTTAATCGATACTCTCAAGCCCATAGAATTACGTGAATTAAAGGAACTACAAGAATCTGTCGCGCGGACGCAGGATGCACTGCAGCAAGAGTAGGATTATGTAGGGTAGGCCTCTTTATTCGAAGAGAACACGCACGTACGCTCAGTCCCTTGTGTTCACGTCCGAAGTGCAGTGGTAAACAGCAAAAATGAATAGCCGTGTAGGGTGCGTCCTACGATCTGAAGATTAAGCGTGTCCAATATTAGGCTACATAAATGTATGTAAGTTGTCCGTATTGCAGGAAATCTATTAAGATACGACATGCCATTAATAGTTTGGTTTTTTTATGCCCACAATGTCGCCGTCTTCTCAAAACGTGCCAATTAGGCATATCCGATCCAATTTTGCTGACACGATTTTGGAAGAAATGTCCATTATGCAAGGTGCCAGTCAAACAAACTGCTACATTTTGTAAGTATTGTAGAAACTGTATTCCAAGGACATGTCCATTTTGTGGAAGATCTATTAAACAAAATGAAATGTATTGTAGTTATTGCAATATACAAATCCCTAAAGCATGTCCATCATGTGGCACGTTTAACAGACAAAGTGATAACAACTGTAGGAATTGCAAAAGACTAATACCCAACATATGTCCTTTATGCAATGGAGTAATCGGCTTGGCGACAATATGTATACATTGTAATTACGATTTAACAGCCAGATATTATAATCCTAAACATAAAAATGCAAATATATATACACGAGATTTTCTTTTATGCATAAATCCCAAATGCGATTGTCGTCATGATATTGCTTCTAATGCTATATTTTGTCCCCGCTGCGGAACACCGATAGACTATTAAAATAATTAGGGTAATCGGGGGACACCATACTAATTTCTTGACGTGCGATGGGTGGGCACGTAGGATGCTGTCATGCCACGAATCGCACGCGTCGTCGTCCCGAGCTATCCCCATCATGTTACGCAACGGGGCAATCGCCGACAGCAGACTTTCTTCTGCGATGACGACTACCGGGCGTACCTTGGGCTCATGGCCGAGTGGTGCAGGCGTTGCGGCGTCGAAATCTGGGCGTACTGCCTGATGCCCAACCACGTCCATCTGATTGCCGTGCCGAATTCACATAATCGGGGGACACATAATCGGGGGACACCACATAATCGGGGGACACCATACTAATTTCTTGGGTAATCGGGGGACATGGTAATCGGGTAATCACATAATCGGGGGACACCATACTAGGGTAATAGGGTAATCGGGGGACACCATACTAATTTCTTGACGTGCGATGGGTGGGCACGTAGGATGCTGTCATGCCACGAATCGCACGCGTCGTCGTCCCGAGCTATCCCCATCATGTTACGCAACGGGGCAATCGCCGACAGCAGACTTTCTTCTGTGATGACGACTACCGGGCGTACCTTGGGCTCATGGCCGAGTGGTGCAGGCGTTGCGGCGTCGAAATCTGGGCGTACTGCCTGATGCCCAACCACGTCCATCTGATTGCCGTGCCGAATTCAGAGGATGGCCTCCGTCGGGGCGTCGGCGAAGCGCACCGACGGTACACGCGGCGGGTGAACTTCCGCGAGCGGTGGCGTGGACATTTGTGGCAGGGCCGCTTTGCGTCGTTTGTCTTGGACGACTACTATCTGCTGGCCGCCACGCGGTATGTGGAGATGAACCCGGTGCGTGCGGGTATGGTTGATCGGCCGGAGTCGTATCCCTGGAGCAGCGCGTCGGCTCATCTGGCGGGCCAAGACGACGTGTTGGTGAAGGTGGCCTCCATGCTGGACATCGTGGACGACTGGCGGTCATTCCTTTCTGATCCTGCAGCTGAGGGAGTGGGCAAGACGTTTCAACATCACGAACGGACCGGACGTCCACTGGGAGAGGAGAACTTTCTGACGAAGCTCGAGGGCCTGCTCAACCGCGTGCTGAAACCGAAAAAGCCCGGGCGCAAGTCCAAGAAGCAGGAGAAATAGGTATGGTGTCCCCCGATTGGTCCCCCGGATTGGTCCCCCGATTGGATTGGATTGGGAAATAGGTATGGTGTCCCCCGATTGGTGTCCCCCGATTGTCCCGCAAGAAGCAGGAGAAATAGGTATGGTGTCCCCCGGATTGTGCGATTGCGATTGTGTCCCCGATTGCGCGATTGCCCCCGCGATTGCCCGCGATTGCCCGGGCGCAAGTCCAAGAAGCAGGAGAAATAGGTATGGTGTCCCGCGATTGCCGGAGAAGCAGGAGAAATAGGTATGGTGTCCCCCGATTGGTTGTCCCCCGATTGGTCCCCCGATTGCCTGTTCCCCGATTGCCTCCCCCGATTGCCCCGATTGCCCGATTGCGCGATTGCGTCCCCCGATTGCCCGCGATTGCCACAAGAAGCAGGAGAAATAGGTATGGTGTCCCCCGATTGCCTGGTGTCCCCCGATTGCCCCCGATTGCCCGATTGCCGATATCGACCCGCTCGTGGCAATAATGAATACAACCTGTCCGTAATAGGCCGCTACATCTAGAAACTAGAGACTAGAAACTGGAAACTAGACCTTGTCACCTTATCACCGGCCGGTACGGGGCCCGGCCGCTACACTCTTGTGTGGCTGTGTGCCACTGCTCTTGAGCAGTGCTTAAGCTACCGCTGGTCAAAAGAAGACACTGCTCAAGAGCAGTGGCACACCACACACGCCCGGCCGGTACGGGGCCCGACCGCTATATTTTTCGTTCGCGATATCGCACCGTGTATGTCTGCCCGCTCGTAAGCGTCAGGGGCTCACCGGCGATCGTGACGGGGATCGTGACGCGACGTTCTCGGCCAACGTTCAACATGACCTCTTCCCGGTCGATCGCCACATTGACCACCACGCCGCGCAGGACCAGGTTGAAGCGCAGCCCGGTCCACCGCGGCGGCAAATTGGGGTTGATCCGCAGGCCCTTTTCCGACAGGCACACGCCGCCGAAGCCGAAGACCGCGGCCAGCCACGCGCCGCCGCAGGCGGTGCCGTGCAGGCCGGCGTAGGTGTCCTTGCGACCGGTGAGGCCCTCGTCGAGGTCCGCGCCCGTGGTAATGATGAAGTTTTGATAGGCTTCGTCCAAGTCTCCTACGTCGGCCGCCATGATGGCGTTGAGCGCGAAGCTCATCGACGAGAGGTTCAAGCTCTTGTCCTTGTAGAATTCCCAGTTGGCCCGCCGGACGTCGGCGCCAAACTCGTCGCGGAACAATACCAGGGCCATCACGACGTCCGGCTGATTCAGGGCCTGATACGGGGCGACCGTGACAAACCAGGCTTTGCGGTCATCGAGCAGGTCCGCCGGCCTCGGCTTGAGCTTGAAGAAATCCTGACACTGTTCGTACACCTTGGTCTGAGGATCAAACAGCAACGTCAGGCGCTCCGCGACGTGCCGCCACTTGTCCGGCTCGTCGGGCCCCAGCGCCAGACGCCGGGTCACCACGGCGTGACCGTCCGGATCGGCCTGAGCGAGCTGTTCGAGCGTGTCGGTCGCCCAGCGCAGGTTACAGCTCGCCAGGTAGTTCGTGTAGAAGTTATTTGAGCTTTCGCAGTGCCCTTCGTCCGGCCCGGCGACGTCGTGCAGGTCATAGCGGTCCCGCGGGGCGTCGTACACCACCCGACTGGCGTAGAAACGCGCCGTTTCAACCAGCACATCGACGCCGCGCTCGTACAGGTAACGCTCATCGTCGGTCGCCCAAACGTAGTGCATCAAGGCGTAGGCCACGGCGGCGTTGATGTGCACATTAGTCTGGGGAAAACGCCACCAGCGGCCGAGGCACTCCTCGCCGCGGGGCCCGGCTTGCCAGGCGATTTTGGCCCCCTTGTGGCCGAGGTTCCGGGCGGCCTCGCGGGCTGGGCGTAGGCCCTCGGAGCGGAAATCGAGGCAGGTCCGCGCGATCCGTGGCAATGTAAACGCATAGAACGGGACGATATACAGGTCGGTGTCATAGAACGTGTTGCCCTGGTAGTACTCGCCCGTGAGCAGCTTGACCGGCACGGAGAGCCGATCCGTGAAGCGCGGTGCCGCGGCGAGCAGGTGATAGAGGCAGAACCGCAAGCCGAGCTGGGCTGGATCGTCGCCGTCGATCCGCACGTCACAGCGCTGCCAGACCGCGCTCCACATCTCCCGTTGCTCGTCCAGGGCGGCGTCAAAGCCTTGAGCCTTCGCCGCCTCGAGTTCGGCTTCGAGCTCGGCCACGACGCGGTGCCGCAAGTCTTCCGAACAGGTCAGTGCGATATGGCGTTCGAGCGTGATCGTTTCGCCCGGCCCGGCCGCGAACTCGTACCGCGTGTAGACGGCATCATTCTCAGCCACACCCACGGGCTGGGCGGCTGGCCGGACTGAGCGGACGAGATTGACGACGCCGAGGCGGACGTCATGCCTCCGCGCCGGGGTGCGGGCGACCATCCGGCAGCGCTCGGGCGGATCGGTCCACAACTCCGTCACCCGGAACTGCCGCTCGCCGGTCGGATTGGCGTAGACCTCGCCGCTGATCCCGGAATGGACCCGGAGCAGCGCCTCGTGATCCACCGGCGTCAGTGAGTACCGCATGAAGACGCGGTGGGGGTGTTTCAGTGAGGCGAAGCGCTCCATTTCGATCCGCGTCGTACGCCCCAGCCCATCGCGATATTCGTAGCTATAGCGATACACGCCGGTCGCGAGATCGAGTACTTGTTGGAAATCGCTGATACCGCCGCGGGAGAACGAAACCTCGCGCTCCGCCACGAAGACCTGGATGAAGAGCGGGTTGGGCAGGTTGGCCACCGCGGGGCTTTTACCGGCGGCGTCGAAGTAGCGGGGGTCCAGATACGGTCGCTGCTCGCGGGAGGCGCGAAGCTGAGCGAACATGTCGAGTTCGTCGTAGACGCCGTTGATGAGCGTGACCGGCGAGTATCCGTCGCGTTGCTCGGCGAGGTTGCCCTTGAGCCCCAGATAGCCGTTGGAAATCGTGCAGACGCTGTTGAATTGCCCGAGCGTGTGGGGGGTATGCGTGGTGTTGACGATTTTCCAGGTATCGTATGCGGGCATTTCGTGAATTCTATCGTGAATTCGCAGCGCCGGAACCCGCGGGGGCCATTTTGACACACGAATTGATTTATGATAACCGGAGAAACGGCGGCAGACTTTCCCTCAGCGGTGTTGCAGGCCATCATGTGACGCCATGGACGAGCGCGAGCGGACCGAACTGGTTGAGCGGGTCAACGCCGGCGATGCTGAGGCCTTGCAGCGGCTCATCGTTCATTATCACGCCGTGCTGCGACGCGTGGCTGAGGCGAACGTCGAACCCGCGCTGCGGGCACATGTCGAACCGGATGATGTCCTTCAGCAGACGTACATCTCGGCGTTCAAGGCGCTCCGCTCTCCACCTGCGAGTCGGGAGGAACCTGACGATCCGAACCCCAAGCGTCAGCGCGGGGCCGATGAGCCGGTCGCTAACGCTCCCGGTTCTGATCCGAACCCGAAGCGTGAGCGAGGGACCGATGAGCCGGTCGCTAACGCTCCCGGTTCTGATCCGAACCCGACGCGCAAGCGCGGGACCGATGAGCCGGTCGCTAACGCTCCCGGTTCTGATCCGAACCCGACGCGTGAGCGAGGGATAGACGCGGAACCGCAGCGCGAGCGAGAAACCACGACTGCCGGTCCCTTTAGCAACCCCGGTCACTTCTACAAATGGCTCGAACAGATCGCGCTCAACCAGCTCCGAGACGTACAACGCGCCTTACGGCGGCAAAAGCGCGACGTGGCCCGCGAAGTAGCCGCGCACGCCGACACGACGGCGTCCTACCCCGATCTGATCAACCGCCTGGCCGGCGGCGAATCAACCCCCAGCCGCGCGATCGCCAAGGAGGAGGCCGTGGCGGCGGTGATGTCCTGCTTGGCACGGCTCAAGGACGACCAGCGCGAGGTCGTGCGGCTGCGCTTCCTGGAAGACGTGCCCGTCGCCGAGATCGCCCGGCGAATGGGCAAGACCGACCCGGCGGTCTACACCCTCTGCCACCGCGGGCTCAAATCGCTCCGCGAGCTGATGGTTTCGATTACACACTACCTCACACACCTGTAGCGTTAGGCCTCCGAGCCTGACGTAGCTATCAGCACTCAGCATTCAGCTATCAGCAGACAGCCATCGGACACGGGCATCAATACATCCGGCTGAAAGCTGATCGCTAATGGCTGAATGCTGACCGCTGAGAGCTGAAAGCTGAATGCTGACCGCTGAAAGCTTTTTCAACTTTTCTGCCAAACTTTCTCCCGGACGGCGTGTCTTGCAATTTTGCATTTTGAATGCATAATTGCACATAGCGGTGACGGAGTGACCCCATGCCGACAAGGTACATCCAGCGCAGTCTCGAACCTGTCCTTCGGCGAGCCGCCAGGGAATTCCCGGCCGTCGTGCTGACCGGCCCGCGTCAGTCGGGCAAGACCACCCTGCTCAAGCGCCTGTTCGGCCGGTCGCATCGCTATGTGTCTCTGGAGCCGCCCGACGTCCGGGCGGCGGCCGTCGCCGACCCACGCGGGTTTCTCGACGCGTATCCGCCGCCGGTCATCTTCGACGAGGTACAGTACGCGCCGGATCTGCTGCCGTATGTCAAGGAATCCGTGGATCGGCGGCGCAGCCGGTGCGGTCAGTACATGTTGACCGGCTCGCAGAACCTGCTGCTGATGCAGAACATCACCGAGTCTCTCGCCGGCCGGGCCGCGATTCTTCGACTTTTGCCGCTATCGCTGCGCGAGGCAACCGGGGTTCCACAGGCGCCGCTGGCGTGGGAGCGCTCGCGCCGGACGGACACGCGGGCACCTCTGAGCCGCGTCGCCTTGTGGAAGGGCCTGCTGCGCGGCGGGTATCCGGAGTTGGCGGCCCATCCGCGGCGCGACGCCGCCTTGTGGCACGCCGCATACGTGCAAACGTACCTGGAACGCGACGTGCGTACGCTACGGCAGGTTGGCGACCTCACGCAGTTCCAGAACTTCATCCGAGCCCTGGCGGCGCGCAGCGCGCAGCTTCTGAAGCTGACCGATCTGGCGCGTGACCTCGGCGTGGCGGTCAACACGGCCAAGGCGTGGCTTTCGGTGTTGGAAGCCACGTATCAGGTCATCGTGGTACGGCCCTACTTCGCCAACGTGGGCAAGCGTCTGGTCAAAACGCCGAAGGTCTACTTCGCCGACGTGGGGACGCTGTGCCATCTGACGGGCTTGCGCGACGCCGAGCACGCGGCAAGCGGCCCGCTGGGCGGGGCGATCATGGAAACCGCCGTCCTCTCGGAGATCACCCGCACGCTGGCGCACCGGGGCGTCGATCCGCGGGTTTACTTCTGGCGAACGTCGGCGGGCGTCGAGGTCGACTTCCTCGTGGAGTCGCAAGAGAAGCTCGTCCCGATCGAGGTGAAGCTATCCTCGACGCCGAAACCGGCGATGGCTTTCGGTATCCACGCCTTGCGGCGGGATATTGGAGATCGCACCGCGACCGGCTACGTGGTCCATTCGGGCGACGTACGCCTGCCGCTGGGCGAAGGTGTAACCGCCTTGCCATTCCGCGCGCTTTGAGCGCATTGCCCAATCCCGAGCTTCTTCCGCGCGACGCGGCACAGCGGCGAGGCGCGGCGGAACGGGGCGGCTCGCCGGCCGTTTAGCGTCTAACGGCTAATCGCTGAATGCTGACCGCTGAAAGCTTTTTCAACTTTTTCTGCCAAACTTTCTCCCGGACGGCGTATGTGGGCATGGAGCGCGAGCACGGGGCTCGCTGGCTCAATCGAGGGTTTTGCAAAGGAGAAAGACAATGGGAAGCACTTGGATCAAAAGCAGGTTCGTTGCCGTCGCGGGGACAATTCTCGCGGGGCTGTTCTTCGCCGCTGTACCGTCGGCCGCCGCCGCCTGCACTCTGCTGGGCGACATGAACGGCGACGGCGTTGTCAATTGGCGCGACATCGACCCGTTCGTTGCCGCCATGAACAACACCAGCGCCGGCCACGCCTGCCCAATTGACTACTGGCCGCTGGATGGCATCGCACGTGACTACGGTTGCTACGAAAATCACGGCACCTTGCAGGGGGCTCCCAGCTTCTCCGCCGACGTGCCACCGGATGTGAATATCGGGCAATCACTGAGTTTCGACGGCGTGAACGACTATGTTTATCTGGGGACGAGTCTCTTGAACGGCGGCCGGTTCGACCAGTTCACTTTCCAGGCCTGGTTCAAGGCCGGTCTTCAATCAGACGTGCATGCCACGATCTTTGCCAACGAGACGACCGATGGCGAGTTCAATGTCTTCATTTGGGGTGAGGGCTTGGAGGAGCCGCTGCTCAATTGCACGGTCTATATCGAAGGCCAAGATGCATGCTCACTGTGGGGACCGGTGGTCACCGACGACCAGTGGCATCACGTGGCGCTGCGTAAAAACGCGAGCGAGATCACATTGTTCCTTGACGGTGTGGCCGTGGACTCCTGTCCGGCGGTCGGGCAGTTGCAGGTGAACGGCATCTGGCACGCCGCCGTCGGATGCAAGTACACGAACACCCCGCACGGCTTCTTCGTCGGGCAAATCGACGAAGTCAAGATTCACGATCGCCCGCTGACCGACGACGAGATCAGCGCTGCATCGAGTCTGATCGCATATTACCCGTTTGACGGCGATGCGAACGACGAGTCGGGCAACGGCAATGACGGGACGGAGCATGGCGGATACAGCTACGTGGCGGGCGTGTGCGGATTAGCAATCAGCTTCGACGGCACGACCGGATACGCGGACCTCCATGAGAACACCAACCTTGACGGGTTCGACGCCTTTACGGTTGCCGTCTGGATCAATCCGGCCACCGACCTGAACGCCGACACCGGTCGACAGAATTTCCTGTACAAGGGGCAACCGTATATGCATGCCGCGAGCTACGACTTGGGCTACGACGATTGGAACGGCGCACTCGCCTTCCATCTGCACAGCGCATCGAATTGGTTTGATGAGTCTGCCGTCGTGCATCAGGCGGAATTTCCGGCGAATGAGTGGTTCCATGTAGTATGCACGTATGACGGCCTTTCCCTCGTACAAATGTATGTCAACGGCGCGCCCGTTGGGACGGAGCTTGGAACCGGGATGAACGGCTCCATTTTCGACATCTCCGATCCTCTGACGGTCGGCCGACGGACGGACAACAATTACTACTTCGAGGGCGCTCTTGATGAGTTGAGAATCTACGACTGCGAACTTTCCCCTGGGGCAATTCAGCATCTCTACGAAACGCCGTGCCCGTAGCAGTCACGGTCGAGTCTGGAGTGGATGTTTCGAGACAGCGCACGCCGGTCGTGGCCGGCGTGCGCTGCTTTGTCGCGCGGGCTATAACGGCTCAACCCGCTCGTATTGTCGGATCAGCGGGCGCCAGTGCTCATTCCACCATTCCATGGTGACGCCCTCTTCTTCTTGCGGGCTGGGGACGACCTCGCATAGGCGCAGGTCACGATCGAATTTGAGAACAGCACGGCCAACTATGTGCCCCGCTTCGTGTTGTCGGCCGATGTCCAGCACGATGCGGGGCATGTCACGGCCGTCGATCTGCTCAGTGATTATCCGAAGATTGGACACGCTGGCAGTATCCTCCGGCGCCGCGCGCGGGCGAAGTGGATCCACGGGGCGTACGGTGAAGTGTGTTGGCAGGTTCAAGAATGCATACGCATATGGACGCACCGGCGGCACATTTGGAAGGCGGGATGTACTCGGCGGACCGAGGCCACCCATGCGGCGGGGGTCCAGTACCATGGCGACAGCCACCCAGTCCCAGTCGGCCAGCCGCCGCTCATCATCACGTAGACCGTCGGCGAATCCGTCGAGCTTGTTGTTAACTCCCGCGGCAATGATCGCAGCGCGGCCGTCGTCGAAGAAGTCCGGTTCAATTCGGACGTGGTCAATGTTGCCCATGTGCCAAAAGGTCGACCGAACGCGCCCGTCACGCGAGTCGAGGATCGACAGACGAGTGGGATACTCGTGCCAGTCCGTCGCGACGACGAGGATCTCGTCGCCGGGTTCGCCATCCAGATCGGCGCAAAGCACGTCCCGGCAGATGAACCGCATGCTGGCCGCACAGTCAGGCCACTGGATCGTGGGCGTCAGGTCGGCCGACCAACGCTTGTTTCCATCGAGGTCGTACGCCCATACACAGCCGTCCCGCGACAGAGTCCGCGTACCCACGACAACCAACTGTTCGCCGCCCTCAGGCAAATCGACGCACACGGCACCGTGGATACGTTCATCGGCGCCGAATGGGCCGAGATCGTACCAGGCATGCCAATCCGCATCGCCAACATAGCGGACCTTGAGGCTGGCGTGCGTAGTGCCGTCAATTATGAGTTCCGCAATGCGGCGACTATTATTCGCCGCGCGCGACAAGGGATTATCTACCTGGAGCTCAGCGTCGGGAAAGATGGACCTCCAACGAGCTTCCCACAGGTGTGTGTCACCGTGCTCGTCGAGCAAGGGGTTGAGGGGCACGCACTCGCGGAACCGGAGTTGGCGGCCAACTATGAGATGCACGCCAACCGATGTAATCAGGCGCAGAGTCGGCTCTTGCTGTAATGTTCGTGCGACGAGATTGTGCCTTACGCATGATATTGTGGCACACTCCCAGCCCTGCAAACCCGCGTTGGCGACCGCGGTCGGATCTTCTGCCGAAACATCGGCGGCCATGTCGAGAAACGCGTACGCCGACGGTCGGCAGGGCCGGAGTGGCATGTCGCCGTTGGTTGGCGGACCAATGCCGTCCATGTCGCGCGGATCGAGAATCATGACCGCCGAGACGGTGCCGTAGCCTGCCCGGCGTGTGCCTTCATAGTCGGACGGCACGGGGTCGCCGAATCCATCGAGCTTGTTGTTCGTACCCCAGGCTGCGATGGCGGGGTGCCCCCTGGCGAAGTAGTCTTCCAGCAACAGCAGTCCGCGGATCTGTCCCCAGTGCCAGAACGTGGCGGTAACCTCAGCCTTACGCGGATCAACGATCGAGATGCGGGTAGGATACTCATGCAGGTGCGAGACAGCGACAATGATCTCCTCGCCGGGCCAGCCGTCCACGTTGCCGGCGATCATGCGCGTTGCGGCCCAGAACCGGCAAGTTTCGTTGACATCCGGCCAGGGCAGATCGCAGGGAAATGCCAGACGCCAGCACTCATTGCCCGCGGAATCGTAGGCCGCCAGCGAACTCTTGCCGTCCTCCGGGGCAGGCGTCGTACCAACCACGACGCGCTGCGTCATTTCTCCGTCCAGGTCGCGAACCAGCGCCGCGCGTGGATTCGCTCCGGCATGCGGCCGCTTAAAGACCACGGATGAAGCCTCGCCCTCATACCACGCCAGCACGATGTCTGGCCGATTGGGATCAACCGTGACATCGTCGAGTCTGCGCGCCGCCGCCGCATATGTTGTGGCAGTGGGTACACGCGTTGGCCAGTCGTGGGAAACGCCCCAGAAGCCAACAGCCAGAACGACAATCGCCAACGCCGTCACGCCGATCGGTGCCAGCCACTTTCGTCGCCGCGCCGGCAGCGGCTTCCCCACGTCCAGCGCGTCGATCACTTCTCTCGCCGATGCGAAGCGGTCCGCCGGGCGTTTTGCCATCAGCTTCAGCGCTATGCCGGCCAGGACCGGGTCCGCGGTCTTATCGATCAGACGCGGACTTTGCGGCATTTCGTTCAGGATTCTGTGTAGGGTCGCCGTCGGGGTGTCGCATTTGAATGGCGTTTGGCCCGTCAGTATTTCATACAGCACTACGCCGGCAGAATAGAGGTCGGTGCGGTGATCGATGTCCGAGTCGCCGCGGGCTTGTTCGGGGCTCATGTACTCCGGCGTGCCGAGGATCGAGCCGTCCGTCGTCACCCGCGTCTGCGAGCCGCGCATGCGGGCCAGGCCGAAGTCGGCTAGCTTTACGCCTATCGGCGTCGTGGGAACGTGGGAAGGTGGGAACGTGGGAACGTAGGAACGGATTGCGTTCGAGGCGGATTCCTCACGTTCCCACGTGCTTACGTTCCCACGTTCCCACCCATCCAGCAGGATGTTCGATGATTTGATGTCGCGGTGGATCAGGCCCGCCTTGTGGGCGGCGTCCAGACCCAAGAGCAATTCGCGGAAGATGCGGCGGATCAGCGGCGTGGGAACGTGGGAACGGGTGGGGGTGTCGTGTGGCACGGCCGTGTCGGCCGTGTGCAGGTCATGTGGCACGGCCGTGTCGGCCGTGTGCAGATTGTCTGTCGGGTGGGTCGTCACGGCTGACACAGCCGTGCCACGACCGTGTGGCACGGCCGTGTCGGCCGTGAATAGATGGTCGGGACGGCCGGCAGGGGCGCCGGCCGCTACATCTGACTCGGCCGGCGAGCCGCCGGCCGCTACAGTGGCTGAAAGCTGAGTGCTGATCGCTGACGGCTCTCTTATTACCTCCGCCAGGCTCGGACCGGCTACGTATTCCATCGCGATGTACGGCGTGCCGCGCTCCATGTCGACGGCGTAAACAGTCACGATGTTCGGATGTTGCAGAGCGGCGGCGGCTTTGGCTTCGCGCTCGAAGCGGGTCAGCACAGCTTTGTCATCCGCCAACTCCGGTCGCAAAACCTTGAGCGCGACGGCGCGGTTGAGGCTCTCCTCATAGGCCTTGAGCACAATCCCCATCCCGCCGCGGCCGATGTAGCCGGTGATCTTGTACGCCCCTAACTCGGCAGGGTACCGCGGATCCTCAGAGCGAGTCAGCGTGCCCCGGGCGATGAGGTCCGCGAGCTGGTCGCCGGGGGGGCGGAGGTCGCGGAGCAGGTCCAGGTGCTCGCGCAGGTCGTCGGCCAAGTCCGGGTGCCCGGCGAGCAGCTCGGTCTCGCTGACCGCCTCGCCGCCGGCACGACGGGTGAGGAAGTCGTCCAGGATCCGCCCGATGCGAGCTTCGCGGCTCTCTCCGTCCAGGGTAGGCATATCAATCCGCTGCAAAAGTCGGCTTCGGCCGCTACATTTTCGTGTGGCACCGGCATCTTGCCGGTGGAATCATCACCGGCTGGAAGCCGGTGCCACACAATCTGGTGCCACACAATAATGTAGCGGCCGGGCTCCGTACCGACCGCACCACCGGCTGGAAGCCGGTGCCACACGAAAATGTAGCGGCCGGGCTCCGTACCGACCGTCCCACCGGCTGGAAGCCGGTGCCACACAATAAGGTAGCGGCCGGGTGTGTGTGGCACCGGCATCTTGCCGGTGGAATCATCACCGGCTGGAAGCCGGTGCCACACAATGCCGGTGCCACACAATCTGGTGCCACACAATAATGTAGCGGCATTTTGGCGTTGAATCGTTTACGAGCGCAGATTATCCACGACCTCCAGAATACAATACCTGTGATTGGATGTCAGCAACTATCTCCCTCGCGGCTCGGCGGGAGCCTCGCCCTCCCCACGGCCGGTACGCGAGCTATAACTTGTATCCCCACCAGGGAACTCGTGAGGTCATGTGTGTTCGTGGGACATCCACAGTGTTGGTTATCGGATTCGGGCGGCAATTATGCTTGATCGACTGGCGGGTGGCCGGTCGGGAAGGGTACAATTCAACTTGAAACCGGCCCCGCGGTGTTTGTTCTCGCTTCTGGTTACCGGTCTGTGAGAGGGTGTGGAATGTCAATTCGACTCGTACTGGGAGGGTGGGTGCTGGGGGGATTGCTTTGTCTATGGCCGGCCCGCCCGGCTTGGGCCGTGGAGCCCAGACCTGTTTCGTTCAACGCCGCGGACGGGATGCGAATCGCGGCGGACTATTACTCGCCCCCGGTCGCCGGCCGCGGTGACGCCCCGATGGTGATGCTGTTCCACAGCTACCGCGGCGATCGGACGGCCTGGGAGCCGCTCATCGCCCCGCTGCACGACGCCGGCTTCGCGATCCTCGCGCTCGACCTGCGGGGCCACGGCGAGAGCGCTACAACGGAAACACGCGATCGGGTGGAGAGCCGCGACACGAAGCTGTTCAAAGATATGCAGCAGGATCTGCGCGGAGCGTACGACTGGCTTGCTCGGCAGCCGCGTGTGGATCGGTCGCGTTTCGCGCTGGTCGGCGCGAGTGTTGGGGGCAGCGTGGCCTTGCAGTACGCCGCCAAGGATCGCAGTGTCGACGTCGTCGTCTGCCTCTCGCCGGGATTGAACTATCTCGGGCTGGATTCGGCGGGGGATGTCGGTCAGATTACGGGGCGTGAGATTTTGCTGGTCGCGACCGAGGACGAACGCGACGCCCCCTATACACTCAAGAAACGCACCACAGGCGTGCAGGTCAAAATCCACAAGGGCCGGAAGGCCCACGGCACGAACATGTTCGGCGTTATCCCCGAACTCGAGCCGGAGATCGCCAAGTTCCTCAAGAAAGGCGTCGGCGAACCGACCGAAACGACCGTGTACGGCTCGATCAAGAGGCACATTTTCCATCTGCCGGACTCCGGCTGGCTGGAGCGTATCTCGCCGACGAACATGAGGCATTATTCGTCGCCAAAGGAAGCGGAGTCGCGCGGGCTGCGGGCGTCCAAGTCGAAAGGCCCACGCCAAACCCGCACCGGCAGACGCGAAAGAGGTAAAGGTAAATGATGTTTTCCGCCCCCCTGTTGATGGCTGTCATCATGTTGCTATTCCCCGCCGGCGAGGAGCCGGAGAACCCGTGGAAAGACAAGGTTCCCGCCGCCGTCAAACGCGTCGAGGTCAAGGGTACCGTCTCTGCTCTGGAAAACGCCTTCGACGTGACCTGGCGGGCCGACGACTGGCAAACCAGCCTGCGCCTCGTTCGGCGGGCTCTCAAGGAACACCCTGACGAGCCCAAGCTGCGCGGCATGATCGTGCGGACGCTATGGCGGGCCGGTCGGATCGAACAAGCCGAACGTCTGGCAACCCTGATACCGCCGGAGACCGATGATCGCGTCGCCCTCCGGGCGCTGATCGAAATATACATGGCGCGCTGCGAGTACGAGCAGGCCGGCAGGTGGGCCGAGCGGCTCGCAGCCCTGGGGCCGCAGACCGCGGACGACCTGAACCACCTGTTCGCCGCCCGGTATGCGCTGCAAAAGTACGACGGCTTGGCGGAGATGCTGCGGAAAGCCGAACGGCTGGTGGATGTCGGCAATGGATACCCGGAGACCTACATCGCGGAATCGATCGCGGGTGTGGCCGCCTATCTCGACGCGGTCGGAAATGAGCCGCTCAATCAGATCGCGCAACACGGCTCGGCGCCGCTGTCACCACTCGTGCTGTTGAATCTCCCGAGTTGCGACGTCTTCATCAACGGCTACGGTCCCTACCGCATGGTGATTGACACCGGCGGCAGCATCATGGTCGCACTGGACAGCGAGGCGGCCGAGGAGATCGGCCTCAAATCCATCGCCACCGCCAGCGTCCGTGGCGTCTCCGGGAAGCAGGAGACCGGCCAGGCCCTGATCGACGAACTGCAAATCGGCTCGCTCACCTGCAAACGGGTCCTCACGCGAACCTTTCCCGTACGCAAGGCGGTCATGAACGCGGCGGACGGGATCATCGGCACCGGCATCTTTGCCGACGGGCGAATGACGCTCGATTTCGCGAACGGTCAGCTCGTTGTGTCACCCTCCAGCGAAAAGCCCGGAACCGGTTACTCCGTTGACCTGCGGCTAGTGAGTGATGCCAAACTGATGACGCCGGTGAAGCTGGAGGGGGAGTCGGCCATGGCCTTGCTCGATTCGGGGGCCGATATGGTGGTGCTGGCACCCTCCCGGCTCAAGAAAATCTTTCCTGACCGGGAGATTCAGACCTTCGACCCCGGCATCGGACTCGGCGTCGGCTCGGGCAAAACCCCGCGCATCTCGCTCAACCCCGGCGTGGAACTCGTCTTCGCGGACCGCACCTACGAGAACTACAGCGGCCTCGGGCTCGACGTGCTCGACACGCTCCTCAGCCCGATCATCGGCGTCCAGACCGATATCCTGATCGGCATGCCGACGTTTCGGGAGATGAAGTCCTGCACGGTGGATTACCCACGTTGCAAGCTGTGGATCGAGTGGCTGAAGCGGGAGCGGTGAACTACGTCGGCAGGTGCAGGCAGGAGTCGACCAGCCGGCAGAACTCGTCCGGGGCCTCGAGCATCATGAGGTGGCCGACCCCGGGCATTTCCGTGTACGACCGGGCCGCGGCGCGCACGAAGCCCGGCACATCCCAGGCCGCGGCGGATTTCTCCCCGGCGATTAAATACAGGGGAACCTCGCGGGTGACCACGGCTTGCACCGCCCGCAGGTAAGCTGGACCGACGGCCTCTTTCACTATGGCCTGGGACATGGCGTAAACGGTGCCGGCCGGCTGCCAAGCCAGGATCTGACGGGCCCACTGCTCCCGCCGCGGGGTCAGAGCCACGCCGCACTTGACCAGCCAGCCCGGGATGTCGGTCAGCATGGCACGGTAGCGCCCCTCCCACTCCTCCGGCGTTTGGACGATGATCTTGCTGGACCAGAAGGCGTCCTTTAACGTGAAATTACCTTCCACGTTGATAATGCCGCTGACTAACTCGGGGTAACGATCCGCCAGCAGCATCGCGACCGCGCCGCCCATGCTGTGCCCCAGCAGCCACACCGGGCGGTCCCCCAGCTCGGCGATCCGGCCGGCCACGTGCTTCACCTGTAAACTCAGCGTCAGCCGGCTTGACGGAACATCCTGCAACGACCCGTAGCCGAGCAAATCCCACGCGTGTACGGATGCACAGGTGATACGCTGCTCAGGTCGGAAGTATTCCAATGACCCGACCAAGCCATGGATCATTACAAGTGTGGGTTGGAGCATTTATTTATCTCTGACAAACGATGGCGTACTACACACATGAGAACATGTCTAGAATAACGATGCCGTCGTGTAGCGACTTCGGGACCTTTCCGAAGGTAGATTGGTTGGCAGACGTGGCTAGTATACCGTCATACATTAATGTGCGGGCTGAAGAACGTGGGAACGTGGGAACGTGGGAACGTGACAAGGTGATGAGGCCGCAATAGGTCGCGCACGACCGCGCGGGCTAAAGCCCGCGGCTCTTCGTAGTTCTCGCGTCCCCCCGTTCTCACGTTCTCACGTTCCCACGTTCTCACATCCCCACGTTCCCACGTTCCCACGCTGTTACAGTTCGAACTGACTCCGTTCCTCGTCCTCGAGGATGTCGGCTAGCCTCATGCGGACGTAGTCGACGTCGATCGTGACCTCCTTGTTGACCGCCTCAGAGGCGTTGAAGGCGATTTCCTCGATGACCTTCTCGACGATTGTGTACAGCCGCCGGGCGCCGATGTTTTCCAGGAGTTGATTGGCTTTGTAGGCCATTTCCGCCATTTCGACGATCGCGTCGGGGGCGAACGTGAGTGTCACCCCCTCGGTTCGCATGAGAGCCACCTGTTGCTTGAGGAGCGCGTTTTCCGGCTCGGTCAGAATCCGGTAATAGTCCTCCGCGCTCAGGTCGCTGAGCTCCACCCGCAACGGAAACCGGCCCTGCAACTCCGGCATAAGCTCACTCGGCCGCGACTGCGTGAACGCCCCGGCGGCGACGAACAGAATATGATCCGTTCGTACCATCCCGTAGCGCGTGCTGATGCTCGTCCCTTCCACCAGCGGCAGCAGATCCCGTTGCACACCGCTGCGGGAAACCTCCGGGCCGGCGCCTTCGATCATGCCGCCGCAGACTTTGTCCAGCTCATCCAGGAAGACCATACCGGCCTCCTCGCAGCGGTGGATGGCCGCTTGATGGAGGGCGTCTTGGTCGATCAGGCGGTCAACCTCTTGTTGGGTCATGAGTTCGAGGGCTTCGGGCACGGGCAGGCGTCGCTGGCCGCCGCGGGCGGGCATGATCCGCTCCATGAACTGCTCGAACTCCGGGCCCATCTGGTCGAGCCCCATGTTGGACATCACGTGCGACGGCACCGCCCGCTCCTCGACTTGCACCTCGACACTCCGTTCGGCCAGCCCGCCGGCCTGGAGTTGGCTGCGGAGCTTCTCGCGCGTCCGTCGGCGACGGTCCAACTGGGTATCATCGGCGCTGTCGTAGGTGTCACCGCCGGGGAGCAACTGGTTGAGGACGTGGTCTTCGGCGGCCCGGATAGCGCGTTCCTGGATGCTTGTGGCCGCGCGCTCGCGTTCCAGCACGAGGGCCCGCTCGACCAGGTCGCGGATGATGCTGTCCACGTCCCGCCCGACGTAGCCGACCTCGGTGAACTTGGTTGCCTCGACTTTGATAAACGGGGCCTCAACAAGCTGGGCCAGTCGCCGGGCGATTTCGGTCTTGCCGACGCCGGTGGGGCCGATCATGAGGATATTCTTGGGGAAGACGTCGTTACGCAGGTCGTGGGGCAGATGGAGTCGCCGCCAGCGGTTGCGGATGGCGATCGCCACGGCCCGCTTGGCGTCCTCCTGTCCCACGATGTGACGGTCCAGGGCTTGTACGATTTGTCGGGGGCTCAGGTCGTCCATGGGGGCATTGTCCGTCGTTTTAAGCAGCAGGGGAACCAGGACGCTAACAGTCCGCCGCAAAAGTCGTGTAGCGTCCGGGCTCTGTCCCGGACGTCGTTGCGGGAGAGGTTTTCTCCGTATTCTACTTCCTGGACAGAGCCCGGACGCTACATTTTCAAGCCGAAGCCGACTTTTGCGGCGGACGGCTAAACACAGGCCTGCATCATAGCACGCCAGAGAGCCCGGCCGCAATTCCTCCCGACCCGGCAGACGCGCCGGCGGACCGCGGGTACAATTAGAAGGGGAATGTCCCCCAGAAAAGGAAAGCGAAGTAATGACGCTTGAAGAGATTCGCTCGCAGTTTCCGATCACTCGCCGCTTCAACTTCCAGGACCACGCGGCGGTTGCTCCCCTGTCCGCGCCGGCGGCGAAAGCCCTGACCGATTACGCCACGGAGATGGCCGAGTCGTCGTACCTGAACGGCACTTTCTACCGCACCGTCGATCACGTTCGGCAGGCGGCCGCCCGCCTCATCAATGCGCATGCGGACGAGATCACCTTCATCAAGAACACGACGGAAGGCATCAGCTATGTGGCCAACGGGATCCCGTGGGTCACCGGCGACAACGTCGTTTCGACCACGATGGAATTCCCGGCCAACGTGTATCCCTGGATGAACCTCGAACAGCGCGGCGTCCATCTCAAGCGGGTGCCCGAGGAGGACGGCCGCGTCCCGTTCGACCGCCTGGCGGCCGCGATTGACCAGCGCACCCGACTGGTGACAGTCTCCGCCGTCCAGTGGGGCAACGGGTTCCGCATGGATCTGAACCGCCTGGGCGAACTGTGTCAGGAGAAGGGTGTGCTGCTGTGCGTGGACGCGATCCAGGCCTTGGGAGTGCATCCCATCGACGTGCGGGCGATGAATATTGATTTTCTCGCCGCCGACGGGCACAAGTGGCTGCTTGCTCCGGAAGGCGCCGGGTTATTCTATTGCCGCCGCGAACTCATCGGACACCTCCACCCGACCGAGCTGGGCTATATGTGCATGAAACAGTCCTTCGATTCGGACGAGCGGATGATCGACCTGCACGACGATGCTCGGCGTTTCGACAGCGGGGCCTACAATCTGGCCGGCCTCTGCGCCCTGGGCGCGTCGCTGAACCTGCTGCTCGAGTTCGGCATCGAGGAGATTCAGAAACTGGTCAAGCTGCTGACCGACCGGCTCGCGGAGGGTGTGCGCCGTCGAGGTTGGGAAGTTCACAGCCCGCGCACGCCGAGCGAGTGGAGCGGGATCGTCTCGTTCTCGACTGACCAGCACGACTTGGCGGCGTTGAAAAAACACTTGCTGGACGAGTTCAAAATCGTGGTTTCCCGCCGGCTGGGACGGCTCCGCGCCAGCCCACATTACTACAACACCGCGGAAGAAATCGACCAGTTGATCGAGGCGCTGCCGGAGGTGCGAACCTAGTGATCTGCCAACGCCAAACGTGCTGGTTGGCTTGGGAGGGCGAGGCTCCTGCCGAGCCATGCCCCCGAAGGAAATCGAACGCACGGCTCGGCAGGAGCCTCGCCCTCCCGCTCGTTCGAACCCGCAGGTTGAGCGTTGGCAGAGCACTAGCAGTCCGTTGAATAAGGGACGGGCTCCGAGCTAACCTCCAAAAACCCGGGGAAAAGCGCTGCTTGCGAGGTGCCGATCCCCTTTTCAACGGGCTGTCGGGCTTGACCGATTTCTATCGGACTCCTGCCACGCGCTATTGAACCCCCACCCGGGTGTCGGCGTATAATACAGGTGGATGGGATGTACTCGTTGTGGCAGTGGTGCCCGCAGGAAGGAAGCGATGAAGAGGACGGCCCTGATGATCCGCTGTGTGCCGCGTTACGGCTTCGACAATACCGAGGTCCGTACGATCGACCTCGACCTGGCGCGCGACGCCGAAGAGGAGCTATTGCGCGAAGCGGTCTACTTTTACTTCGCCGCCCGCGGGATCAGCGATGCCGTTTACGACATCGACGTCGACGACGACGGCTACTTCGCGGTCATTAACGACGAGGCCTATGACATTCAATGGGGCACCCCGCTGCTATAAGCGTCGGCGCGGCGACGAAGGCAAAAACAGGTATCAGCCGTGCACCTGCGCGAGTTCCAGCAATTGATCGACCGGATGTACTCCGACAAGGACCGCGCGCGGGGCTCGGCGAAAACGTTCCTGTGGTTTATGGAAGAGGTCGGCGAGCTGGCCAGCTCAATCGCCAAGCGGGAGGACCGCGAGCATCTCAGCGCGGAATTCGCCGACGTGCTGGCGTGGCTGGTGACGCTGGCGAACGTCGAGGGGGTGGATTTGGAAGAAGCCGTCAAGAAGTTCACCGCCGGCTGCCCCGGCTGCGGACAGATCGTCTGCCGGTGCAACGCGAAACTGACCTGAGCGGGAGCGAGGGATAAAAACAGAACCCGAAGCGTAAGCGAGGGATAAAAACAGAACCCGAAGCGTAAGCGAGGGATAAAAACAGAACCCGAAGCGTAAGCGAGGGAATTGCCGGTGTTCTGTCCCTCGCTTACGCTTCGGGTTCTGTTTTTATCCCTCGCTTACGCTTCGGGTTCTGTTCATAGACGACTTTCGATCATTTCCTTGCTATGCTGGCCACATGACACGCGACGAAATCTGCGAGAAATTTCTGGAAGCCGTGCCGTACGAGCTCTATCCCGTGCAGGAAGAAGCCCTGCTGGAGTGGTTCGAGTCGGACGGCGGCACGCTGATCTGCGCCCCCACCGGCATGGGCAAGACGCTCATCGCCGAGGCCGCCATCTTCGAGGCCCTGCACACGCGCAAGCGGCTATATTACACCACGCCGCTGATCGCCCTGACCGAGCAGAAGTTCCGCGAATTTCAGGACCTCGTGGAAGGCTGGGGCTTTGCGCGTGACGACGTCGGCTTCATCACCGGCAACCGCCGCGAGAACCCCGAGGCCCTGATCCGCGTCGTGGTGGCCGAAATCCTGCTCAATCACCTGCTCGCCAAGGAGGAGAACCTGGCCGACCTCGAGCACGTCGGCGCCGTCGTCATGGACGAGTTCCACAACTTCAACGACTGGGAGCGGGGCGTCGTCTGGGAGCTGTCGTTGGCCCTGCTGCCGGCTCACGTCCGCGTCATGCTGCTCTCAGCCACCGTCGGCAACCCGTTCCCGTTCGCCGACTGGCTCAAGGAGCAGCACGGCCGGCGGGTGCGGACCGTCACCTCGCACGAACGCCGCGTGCCGCTGGAGTACCATTGGGTTGAAGACAAGCAGAGGCCCGAGCTGCTGGTGCAAATGGCCGAGGGCGACGACGAGCAGAGCCGTGCCCCGGCCCTGGTTTTCGCGTTCAATCGCGACGAATGCTGGGAGTTGGCGGAAAAACTCAAGGGCCTGCCGCTGATCTCCAAACAGAAAAAAATGCAAATCGAAACCTATCTGAAGGAGCACAAGCTGGACCTCAGCGAAGGCGTCGGGCCCAAACTGGCCCAAATGCTGCTGCGCGGCGTCGGCGTACACCACGCCGGCGTGCTGCCGCGACACAAGATCATTGTCGAAGAGCTGTTCACGCGGAAGCTGATCCCGTTTGTCTGTTGCACCGAAACGCTGGCGGCCGGGATCAACCTGCCGGCCCGCTCGTGCGTGCTCGCCACGCTGCTCAAGGGCAAGCACGGCGAAAAGAAGCTGATTCCGCCGTCCAGCGCCCATCAGATGTTCGGCCGGGCTGGGCGGCCGCAGTTCGACACGCAGGGGCACGTCTACGCCGTCGCGCACGACGATGACGTGAAAATCAGCAAATGGCGGAAGAAGTACGAGCAGATCGACCCGCGCTCCAAAGACCCCGGCATCATGCGAATGCGTAAGGACCTGGAACGCAAACGGCCCTCGCGGCGCAAAACCGAGCAGTACTGGAGCGAGGGGCAGTTCAAGACGCTGATCGCGGCGGGTCCGGCCAAGCTCTACAGCCGGGGAATGATCCCGTATTCGGTGTTGATCTTTCTGCTGACGAAGACCGGAACGCTGCACGAGGTGCGTGAATTCATCTCCAAGCGTTTCACCGGGGTCGAGCGGATCGAGAAGTTCCAAAAGCAGCTCGACTTCATGCTCGCCAACATGCAGGGGCTCGGCTACATCACGCTCTCCGAGGACGGCGACCACGTCACGCTCGACGAGAGCATCTACCGCCTGCTGAACTACCGTAGCGTTGACCCGCTCTTCGGCGACTTTCTCGCGGAGCAGCTCACGCGGTCGAACTTCGACGAGAAGATACTGGCGTTGGAGGCCGTGCTGGAGGTTCCGCCGCCGATCCTGCGGCACTGCCGGATCCCGGAGGATATGCCGAAGGGCCCGCTTCAGGAGCAGATACTCGAGCCGCTGCTAATCTCGATGGGCGTCAAGTTGGCCGAGGACTTCGCCCGCGAGCGGGAGGAACAGGAAGCCGAGCGCGGCGGCCGGCGTTGGCTGGACCCCTGGGAGCGCGAGACGGAAGAGGAGAAGGAGTATCCGCCGACGTTCCCCAAGATGCTCAAGATCGCGTTCGAGGCCAAGCTGACCGAGCCCGAGCCGGCGCTGGTGCAGCCGAAGTGGATCGCCGGCGACGCCTTCGCCCGCGACGGTGAGTTTTTCAAATGCGTTAAGGCCCTGAACCTGATAAAGCAGGAAGGTATCGTCCTGCGGCACCTGCTGCGGCTGGTGATCCTCGCCGGCGAGTTCTATTTGCGGACCGAAGACCCCGATTACCAGCGCCTGGGCGAATTGACCACGAAAACCTGCACCCGCGTGGACGAAAAGTACACCCAGCGTTTCCTGTCCGAGGCGCAGAGCATGTTGGAGGCGCAGAAGAAGGCGTAGCGTATGCCCCTGGCGACGGTCTACGTGCTGAAGGACGACCTGAAGAGCTTGTGGGACTACCGTTACCCGCGTTCCCCGGAATGCGCGGGTGAACCTAAAAAAAGGGTAAGAGTTCAGCCGTTTGCAGCTAGC
>JAGMDK010000207.1 GCA_023128695.1 Phycisphaerae bacterium | reverse complement strand
GGCCGGGCCCCGTACCGGCCGAATCTCACCGGCTGGAAGCCGGTGCCACAAAAGAATGTAGCGGCCGGGTTCCGTACCGGCCGTAGAGTGTAGCGAGTCATATCCACGAGTCTGATCCCTGAGTACAATGCCCGCTGGACAAAAGGAGGTTGCGAGTGAACATCTTACGTGAGCCGCGCGTATACCTGCTCGGCCGGCAGAGCGTGGACGCGTCCGGGCTGGAGCAGTTCCTGGCGGACGTCGGGATGAGCTGGAGCACGGATACCGAAGTGGGGGCCGAGCAACTATGTGAAGCCGCCGGCCGGCTGTGTTACATGTCGTTCGGCCAGGGCCGGAAGACGAACGCTCAGTACTTGGCGAACATCATCGAGTCCGCCCACGGCTCCGTCCTCGAACACGCGGTGTGGAATTTCGTGATTCTCGGCGTGTCGCGGTCCTTCACGCACGAGCTGGTCCGGCACCGGGCCGGATTCGCGTATTCCCAACTCTCGCAGCGCTACGTGGACGAGTCGACCGCGGACTTCGTCGAGCCCGACTGCATCGCGGAGGAACCCGAACTGCACGCGCTCTGGGAGGAATCGATCCGCCAGTCGCACGCCGCGTATTGCCGGCTGGTCGAGGGCTTGCGGAAGAGGTTCGCGGACGAGCCGGACGCGACCATGCGGCGGAAGCTGGCCCGCCAGGCGGCCCGCAGCGTGCTGCCCAACGCGACGGAGACCAGGATTTTCGTGACCGGCAACGGGCGCGCCTGGCGACACTTCATCGAGTCCCGGGCGCACGAGCACGCCGAAATAGAGATTCGCAAGGTGGCGGTGAAAATCCTGCGACTGTTGCGGCAGGAGTCGCAGAGCCTTTTCGGCGACTACGAGATCGTCTCGCTTCCGGACGGGACCGAGATCGCGCGGACGGCGCATCGCAAGGTGTGAGCGGGGCCGGCCGCCGGGCCGGCTGTGTTTGGAGATACCCATGGACGGGTTCAAGAAGAAAGCGTGCCTAGTGGGGATCGTGCTCGTGGTGGTGTTCTGCGGCGTGGCGGCGGTCGTCGCTGACCTGGCGGACGTTTACCTCAAAAGCGGTCTCAGGCTGCGCGGGGACGTCACCACAACCGACGACGAGGTGATCCTCCACAACGCGGCGGGGGAGTTGCACCTGCCGCGGGCCGACGTGGAGCGCGTCGTGCCGGTCGCGCCGCCGGCCAGTCTGCCGAGCTCACAGCCGACCTCCGCTCCGGGGCTTGGGGGCGAGAAGCCTGACGAGAAAGCACTCGACGAGGCGGGGGCCGCGCCGGCGAAGGACGCGCGAAGCGGGCAGTTGCCGCCGGCGCCGCCCTTGTCGAAGGCCGACATCCAGCGGCTCAGGAGGCGTGAACTATTGCTTGACGGACCGGCGGAGTTGGTCCAGGTCAAGTTCGAGAAGAAGGGCCGGCAACGGGACCTGCCGACGGAGGTCTTGGAGGAGCTCCGGAAGCGCCCTGATTTTCAATCCGAGTGGGAGCAGGTGCTCACACGCGGCCGGCCGCACGAGAAGGTGCAACTGATACTGCGCGAAACCGGCGAGAAATACGCCGACCGAATCAGGATCACGAGTGATCCGGAAGTGTTTTCGACGTATCGGCGGCGGGTGTTGCCGCTGGTGAACAAGAGTTGTGCCCGGTCCGGCTGTCACGCGGGGACGGCGGCCCGGGTCTTTCGCTTCCCCCTGGGCTCCAAGACCAGCGAGACCTATGCCTACACGAGCTTTGTCCTGCTCGATCAGATGCGCAGCCGGCACGGGGCACTCCTGGATCGGTCGAGCCCGGAAGCCGGCTCGCTGGTGTACTACATGCTACCCCAGGACGCGAGCGAGTATGGGCACCCGGCGGTTGGCCGCGGCCCGAGCTTCAAGCCGGTTCTGCGGAGCCTGGATGATCCCAGGTACATCGAGGTGGTGGATTGGATCAGCTACCTCATGCTGCCGCGACCGGATTATGGGCTGGAGTATGACAATCCATACGCCGGACGGGTTCTTCCGCCCCCCGCGGAGCCCGAGGAGGAGGAGGAACCGGAGCAGGCCGGCGAGAAGCCCGAGGAGGATTGACGGCTGAGCGCGTCAACATAGTGGGTGGCGCGGGCCTCCGTGCCCGCAAGTACGGACCGCTGGCGGCCGCGGAGGGCCGCCCCACCAGTTTACCCACTTTTCTGACGCCCGCCCTCCACCCCCCCGCGGAGCCCGAGGCGGATTGACGGCGGGACGCGGGACGTTAACGTTTCCATTAGAAAGTCAGTTGGGGGGCTGTTGGAGCCGCCGACGATGATTCTAGTGGAACCGGCCGAGGCCTTGCTTGCGATCGATATCGGCAATACACGCATCGGTCTGGGCATCTGGGACGGGGACGGGCTGCACGACGCCCGCCACGTCGCGGTGACAAGACCCGACGAGTGGCGGCCGACGCTGAAGGAAGTTTGGGCGCTGATGGCCAGCCGCAACCGGGCGGTCGTAATCGGCAGCGTCAATCCGGAAGGCACCGTGCGCATGCAGGAGTTGGCCGAAGCCGTCAGCGGGACGCCCGCCGTGCGGGTCCGGGACGACCTGCCGCTGCCCTTGCCGCTCGATATCGAGAATGAGCACGAGGTCGGCGTCGACCGGGTCTGCTGTGCGGCGGCCGCCTTCGAGCGTGTCGGCGGCGCGTGTGCGGTGGCGTCCTTCGGATCCGCCACCACGGTGGATTGCGTCTCGGCCGAGGGGCGGTTTCTGGGCGGGGCGATTCTGCCGGGGTTCCAGATGTGCTGTGATGCCTTGCACGACCAAACCGCTCAATTGCCGCGCGTCAGTCCGCAGGTCCCCAGCAATCCATTCGGCAAGAATACTCACGACGCGATCGTCAACGGCGTGGCGTATGGCATGATGGGGGCCCTGCGGGAGATCGTCGAGCGGTTCGCCACCGAGCTGCGCGAGTGGCCGCAACTGGTGATCACCGGCGGCAACGCACCGCTGGTGGCGGAGTTGGCCGATTTCGTGGACGCCATCGTGCCGGACCTGTGCCTGATGGGGATCGCGTTGACGCATCGCAAGGCCGCGGGGCAAACGTGAGTCCTGAAGCTGAGTCGCGCGGGGGGGAATTCGAGGTTCTTACAAGTCCCGGGCCGGCGGCGATCGCCGTCATTCGGGCTCAGGGACCGCACACGGGGGCGTTTGTCGCCCGGCACCTGCGAACCCGCCGCCCGCCGGCGCCCGAGTGTTGGTACCCTGGTCGCATTCTGCGGGCCGAGTTGCTCGACCGTGAGGGGGCCGCGGTGGACGACATCCTGCTTTCCGTGCACGCCCTCTTTCCGACCTGGGATCTGCGCCTCCACCTGCACGGCAACCCCTGGCTCGTGCGGCGTTGTACGGAGTGGCTGCAAGCCTGTGGCCTGACCCGTGTCGGCCGTGAGGATGGATCGACTCCCACCCGAGTGCACGTTGCCGATGAAGCACCCACCACGCTGTGGCCGACGGAGGATGCCTTGGAGGCTGAGGCTTGTACCCTATTGCCGAAGATGTTGACGCTGCGCGGGGCCACCTGGCTGCTGCAACAAGTCAACCGGCTGCGCGAGAGCATTGACGCGCTCCTCGCGACCGCTTCCGCGAACATAAGTCGAGAAACCTGTCTGCAAATCGCCGCCCGGGTGGAGCTTGTCGATTGGTTTACGCGGCCCTTGCGGGTCGTGTTAGCCGGGCCGTCGAACGCGGGCAAGAGCACGTTGGCCAACGCGCTGGCGGATCGGCCGGTGAGCATCGTTTCTCCCACGCCGGGTACCACCCGCGACTGGATTGAGGTCCCCGGCGAAGCGGAGGGCTTTCCGGTGGTCTGGCTCGATACGGCGGGGCTGCGCGAGAGCCGCGACGCACTCGAAGCGGCGGGGGCGGCGCGGACCCGTCAACTTCTGTGCGAAGCCGATGAGATTGTCATCGTGCTGGATGCCACACCCGCGGCCGACGCACCGCGCGCGGAGTTTCTCGCCACCTTTAGCGACCTGCGGCCGGCGTGTGTGGTTTTGAACAAAAGCGATCTGATCGAATCAGCCGCGGGGCTGGCGGTATCTCTACCAAGAGAATGGCAAGCACGAACGGTGACGGTCTCTGCCACCGAGCAGATGGGGCTTGATGCCCTGCGGCGGGCGCTGCTGAGAGGTGCGGGACGCTCGGACGCCGGCCTGGACTCGCCGGCGGCATTCACACCGCGTCAGGTCCGGATCCTGAATGAAGCGGCTGACGCGACCAATTGTAACGCGATGCGCACAGAGCTGTTGCGGCTCCTGGAGCCAGAGCGGACACGGTAAGGGCCGGAGGTGCACGGGCTCAGAACACGGGCCGGGGCGTTGTGTGAGACACGTGCTTGGGCGTTGGGGCGGCGTAGACGAACACCGTCAACATGCCGGTCAGGAGAAAGGCCCACCAGACCCGGTTACCCGCCACACCGTATCACCGGCTGGGCGGCGCGTGCGGCCCCTGGCAGATCATTGCCCAGGGGGCTCGATGCAGTCGCTCGTGACAAGCGCGGCGGGCTCGGGATAGCCTGGCGGGACGCCGGGGGCCGTGACCGGCCGGCCGCGGTCGTTGCGCGCGGCTCCGCAACACTGCGTCAGCCGTCTTGGGTTGTCCCGGCTCAAATCGAGCCGGCCGGGATGATACGCCCGCGTCGGAAAGCAAGCCGAGGGCGTTTCCAAGGCCATGCCCCCATTCCAGAATCGAGACCCCAGGTTCAAAGAACCCGGGCCACCCGTCCAAGCGGGCCACCCGTCCTGCCTTGACCCAGGATGGTGGGGGGGGGTAGATTACAATGAAGCAAGGCAGCCTCGCGGAGCTGCCCGAACGGTTCGACCTAATGGAAGTTCAAATGTATCGAAGTCCTGTAGCGCTCGCGGTACTGGCCCTTACGCCCGGTGTCCTTGCTGAGGTGACGGTCAGCTTCGACCTGTTGACCTGGAACGACTCCCAGGCCACTGTGGAATTGCCGTCGGCGGTTGGCTGGAGGCCGTTGCCATCGGATGGAGGCGATTGGCTGCTCTTCACGGAAGATGACCTGTTCCTGTGGGCTGAGTGGAACCCCCTTGGAGCAGTCAGTCACAATTTTCCCGACGTCTCGGGAACTCCGGGTTCAGGGTACACCAATGCTCCGTCCCTCTCCGGGATCTCGGCGATAACGATGGAGCTGTCATGTGCCGCCCCCGCTGTGTGGGCGGTTCAGATTACTGACCAGTTCTACACCGGCCAAATCAACCCTGTGATGAGGATGAAACAACTCCTGGTGACACCGGGTAGCCCAGCCACCACAAATGGGATATATAACGTTGATGGCCTGCCCAACAACGGCACGTGGTCGGCGTCGGCGGCGAGCGACTGGTCGATCAGTTACCAGATCGACTTCTACTTTGCAGGGGGTATTGATGACCCTGATCCGCAGAACCCTGATCTGGAAGATATCGACGTTACGTTCGACGATGCATTGCAGCAGGGATATCTCATTCCCGTGGCTATGTTGACACCGGCGGGGATGGCTGCGGTGGAGCTTGACGACCCAGCCGGTTTCTTCGGCGGGGATTTCGAGCAGTATCTGCTGGATGAGATTACACCACGGTTACCGGATGATGCAACCTATTTACTGGTCACGCAGATGGAAAAAAGCCATCCTGTTTATGCCGAAGAGGGGGTGCCGCTCACCACCGACAGCCTGATCGGGAACACAACGATCGCCTATACGACCCAAGTCATTCCCGGGCAAGGGGATGCCGATGGCGATGGCGCCGTGGATCTCCTTGACTACGTTGGGTTCGAGGACTGCCTGGCCGGTCCGGGAGCAACCCCTGAAGGGCCACAATGCCTTTGCGTGTTTGATTTTGATGAGGACGGCGATGTCGACCTCAGCGATTTCGCCGCGTTCCAGGAGGTGTTCGTGGAATAGAGTGACGGAACCAACAGGTCATGTGCGCCGGGCATCGGTTGCAGGTGGATTCCGAGATGATCGAATGTTCCCAAGGGCTTGTTCCGAGCAGCAAGAAGTCTGACACAATGGCACGCAACAGATACCCACGACAGACCGCCTTTACCCTGATCGAGCTGATGGTCGTTGTTTCAATCATCGCCCTCCTGCTGAGTATTCTCTTGCCGTCCATGCGTAGAGCCAGAGAGCAAGCCAAGCTTGTCGTTTGCCAGAGCAACCTTCGGCAGATCGTGGTTGGTTTTTTCGGCTACGCAAATGACCACGACGATTCCGCACCTGTGGCCGCGCCGCACGAACTGGGCGGAGCAACCGGTTGCGTGCAGATAGACGACCCCTGGCAGCCGGCGAGAATGTTTGGCGGGTGTATTGAGGCCGAGAAGCGACCGCTCAATCCGTACCTTGGCAATGCGCACGAAGTTTTCAGGTGCCCGGCTGACAAGGGCGAGCCGATATGGTGGATTGAGGGCGAACCCCCCGAGGCCTCGCGTTCAGCATACAAGGTCTATGGGAGCAGCTACATTGTGGGCATTTGGGAGATTGATGAATGAACTCGCATATATTACGTCAAGCACGATGGATGAGCGCTGTGATATTTGTCGGATTGGTCGGCGGTTGCGCGGCCACGCAGCGCGTCGAATCGGACCTGAGTGTGCCGAACGACTTGTCAGCTGGATATGCCCGGTGGCATTTCGACCAGGATCGACACCGTCAGGTCCCTAACGGCTGGAGCATCCGCGAGACCAATCCGACGGAATCCCTGGCAACATGGGAGGTCATCGCCGACGAGACCGCTCCGTCCGGTCGAAACGTGCTCGCGTTGGCGAAGACCGACAACTACGACGGCACGTTCAATCTGGCGATCGCGGAGAACAGCTCCTTCAAAAACCTCGATCTGACCGTGCGGGTGAAAGCAGTCGAGGGCGAGGAAGATCAGGGCGGCGGCCCAATCTGGCGGTGCAAGGATGAGAACAATTACTACATTTGCCGGTTCAACCCGCTGGAGAGCAACTACCGCGTATACAAGGTCGTGGACGGTAAACGGCGACAACTCGATTCGGCGAAGGCCGAGTTGCAGACCGACCGGTGGTATACCCTTCGAGTAACCATAGTCGGCAACCACATGGCGTGCTATCTCGACGGCGAGAAGATGCTTGAAGCGAAGGACGGCACGTTCGCCGAGGGCGGAATGGTCGGCTTGTGGACCAAGGCGGACGCCGTGACTTCGTTCGACGACATCGAAGTGCGGTCGCTTGGCGAGCACTAATCACGAGGAGTCTCGCTGTGAAGCTTGATGTGATTCGCGGAAAGGAAGCGGCGACCTGCGCAGCAATCGGGGTTGCCGGCGCTTTAATCTTTCTATTCGCGTTTCCCAAGGGTGCGATCAGCACGCTCATGCATGAGGTCTTGGACCTGCCCGGGCCTGGGGCCGGCATTGCCCTGATCGTCGGTCCCTTTCTGATAATTGTGGCGCTCATCTCGTCCCTTTTGAGCCGAGGAGACGGCGGCGCGGTGATTGCTTCATTGACGTTCGCTGTCGCCTATGTGCTTGTTGCGTCGCTCCTTGGGATTCCCACTAATCCCAAGGGGGCATTCGGCAGCCCAGTGTTTATTGCTGCCGTTGCTCCGTTTTCCATTGCCGCGGAAGCAGTGATGGTGCTCGGCAAGGCCTTAAAGACGGCGTGGCGCTGCATGGCTTCCGGCGCCCTGGCCAACGCCGTCCTGCTCGTTTTTTACTGGATTGTGATCTTCCCGCGCACGTATAGATGGATTGACTGGGGCGATGTTCCCCTCTTGATGGGGCTTTGTCTTGCCTGTGGGCTTGCTTCAGGATACATTGCGTGTGCGATATCCAAGCCCCTTTCGAGGGCTTTGGCCCTCAAGGAGAAGGAGTAGATTATGTGTGGTCCCGCCGACTTCGAAGCCCTTCACACCTGCATGACCCGCGTGGCCGAGCTCTCTGCTGCCGGGGTTACCACCTACGCGGTTTGCAAGACGGCCTCCCTCTGTCGGCAACTTCGCACAAAGCGAGAAGAACAGGAGGAGACAGCGTTGCGGAATGTGCCTGCCGCACTCGCTGAGGAGGATTCGAGTGGACACTCCAACACGTGAAGACCTTCTCGACCGCTGCGTCGAGTTCCACGGCCATCTTTGCCTGGGGCAGGTATTGGGCGTCCGGCTTGCCCTCAAGGGCACGGAACTCATCGGCACGCGCAGCTTCAAGGAGATGATTATTTTCATCGAGAATGATCGGTGCATTGCCGACGCCATCCAGATCGTAACCGGTACGCGGATCGGGCGGCGAAGCGCGAAGCTAATCAATTACGGCAAGATGGCTGCTACCTTCCTCAATACCGAAAGCGGCGCTGCGTACCGCGTAAATGTCCGAAATGTTGACCCGAACGCCGGGCATGACAAAGAGGCGAAGCGCCGGACGCTTCACGTTTCCGACATCGAGCTGCTGGCCTGGACGAAGGTCGCCGTATTTCTGAAGCCGGAGGAGTTTCCCGGGAAGCCCCAGCGCACGGTGAACTGCGTCCGCTGTGGGGAGAAGGTCTTCGACGGCCGGGAAGTCCAGGATGATAAGGGCCCCTTGTGCCTGTCCTGTGCACACGGGTCCTATTACGAGACAATGGAAGATGGCACGTGAAGCTTACCGACGAGCTGCTTGACAGCGTCGCCCAGGTCGATTGGCCCGTGAGGCGGGTATGCGTCGGCCTCCACTGGACCATTGTGGAGAGCAAACACACCGGCATGGCCCACACCTACAAGACCGGCAACAAGGTCGAGCTTGAGTCGTCGGGCAATCTCGTGGGAAAGAGTGCGCTCGAGTTGGCTCAGCGCCTCAGGAGTTGGGAGCCCCTGGAGGCGAGCCTTGGCGTCGCGGCGCTGAACTCCCTCATCGAGCCTGTAGGAAATCCAGGCAACGTGTTTGAGGATATCCTCGGGCTGGCCGCGGGGAAGACGGTCACGGTCATTGGGCGATTCCCCTCCAACGACCAGATTGCACAGGTTGCCGGAAAAGTCTACTTCCTCGAGATGGAACCCCAGGCCGGCGAGCTTCCTCCCTCTGCCTGCGAGGAGGTGATACCGGAGTCCGACATCGTGGTGATCACCGCCACCGCCCTCATCAACAAAACCCTGCCGCGTCTTCTTGAACTCAGCCGCCATGCTGCCGCCATCGTTCTCGGCCCGAGCACGCCGATGAACGATGTCCTTTTCCGCCACGGAGCCGATATCCTGGCCGGCGTCCGGGTAACAGATGCGGACGCGCTCATCAGCAGCGTCATGCAAGGCGTCAAGAGATTCAAGAAGCTCGCCGGCATCAAGCCAATTACACGGTTGTCAGCCGACCGGTGAACAGGTGGGACCGCTCCACGGTGTCTAGCGGCCGGAACTGGCGGTCCAGAAAGATCTGGGCTTGCCCCTTCTTGTCACCCGTCACGTACTTGTTGCACCAGTCAACGAATGCTTGAAATCGCTCCGATCTCTGCTCGGACATCGGCGATGTTATAGCATGTTTCGCGCCTGTTGGCGCCAGGACGGATGGGCGCTCAAGCCGGTCGCGTTTCCTGCCTCGCTCTGCCTCCCGGAAAAGGAAGGGGTTCGGTGCACCGCGAAGCGGCAGTTTCTTGCGTGGCCTGGTCCTGCCAAGTAGCATCCGGCATTCGTCGTTGACAACGTTGCGGGAGAAGCTGATCACGAGCGGAAGCGGGACCGGACACGATGCGGAGACCACCAGATGCTCTCATTGAACGCGCAGCTCGTGTGTTTTCGCCCCGGTTCGGCGGTCCGCCCGCTGCTTGTGGCATTGCACCGGGCCGCGTCGAAATCCTCGGCAATCACACGGACTATAACGGAGGTTGCGTGCTGACGGCCGCGATCGATCGCCACGTGGTCGCCGTGGGTCGGTCTATCGATGAGAATGCTGTGCGGGCCCAGTCTTTGAACTTCGACACGCCGGCCGAGTTCCGCCTCGATGAATTGTCGCCGGAGCCCGGCGGGAACTGGGGCGACTACGTGAAATCCGTGTTCGCCGCGCTACGGTGGGCTGGCGTCCCTGTGGGTGGCGTGGAGTTCGTCGTGGCCAGCGATGTGCCCGTCGGGGCCGGCCTGGGCAGTTCCGCCGCCCTTGAGGCCGCGGTGGCCATGCTCGTGTTGCAGCTTTACCCTCATCTGATTGAAACGCCGGAGCTGGCCGCGCTCCTGCAACGCGGGGAACACGAATTCGCCGGCGTGCGGTGCGGGTTGCTCGATCAGTTCTCATCGCTCCACGGCCGCTCCGACGGTGTCATCTTCCTCGATTGTGCTTCGTGTCACTATGAAGTGTTTTCATTGGGACCACGCCCGCCGGCGATCGTCATCTGTGACTCGCGCGTGCGGCGGCAACTCAGACGAGACGCGCCCTACAACGTCCGGCGTCGGGAATGCGAAGCGGCCAGGCAACAATTCAGCCGCCTGTTGGGCCGGGAGCTTTCCGGGCTCTGTGACGTGTCGTCCGCCGATTTGCGGAATGTTGGGCACGATGTTCCGGAGCCGCTGCTGTCGCGCGCCTGGCACGTCATTGGCGAACACGAGCGCGTGATCGCCGCTCGCGACCACCTGCGCGCCGGCGAGGTCCACCGTCTCGGAGCGCTGATGATCGAATCGCACAAGAGCTCGCGCACGCGTTTTGAGAACAGTTGTGCAGCGCTGGACCGGTTGTGTGAGGCGGCCGCCCACCAGTCGGGCTACCTCGGCGGACGGCTCTGTGGCGCCGGTTGGGGCGGTTGCACCGTGAATCTCGTGGAGCTCGATGCCGTAGAGGCTTTTCTTGGCGGCATGCGCCGTAGCCGCGAACCGAGACCCGACGATCCTCCGCCCGAGATCTACGTTTGCCATGCCTCCGACGGAGCGCGGGGAGAGCGACTGCGTTGAGGCGATTTTGTAATGGAGTTGACCCTGCTTGACAGCGTGACGTTTGTCGCGTTCATCGTCACGGCGAATCCAGATCCGTGGCGCCACGGGGATGGTTCTTCTCGTCGCCTCGGACAGCGAGTTGTAGGGTGGGTCCCGGACGCGCCAATCCCCGGCCCACATTTGAATGGTGCGTCAAGGGGCGCACTCTACGCACTGTTGGGTCCCGGCCGCAAGATCGATTGTCCATATCTCTGACCAGTGTCCCTGCGAGTCGCGACCAAGCGGATGCAGATAGACTATCTTGTTTTCGTTCAGCCACTGAAACGCGAAATCGTAGTCATATGCAACCGAGACGAAGATCTCGTGTGGACCATCAGAACCGAGGTCATATACCTGCAGATGGGCGTCAGCAGTTGACAAATACCTTTGCTTTCTTGACGGCACCTCGTCCAGGGCGGCCATGAAAAGCATATCCTCCCGCTGGACAATAAGCAGCCTGCTTTCCTCACGTGAGAACACCAACTCGTTCCACCTCGTCCGCGGGGGTTCCAGGTCGAAAGTAGTACGGTCGGACAGGCGTAATAGGTGCATCCTCGTTGCCATCCATCCCTGTGTGGCGTGAGGCTCTTCAACCCAATAGACCAGCCATCTCCCCGAAGGTGACAAATAGGAACCAACGTGGAACGGTGCCTTGTTCTCTGCGGCCTGCTCAAGGGTAAACTGCGGGAGATCGCGACGATCCACCAGCACCTCTATTGCGCCCGTAATGAGGTTGTACATTATGATGTCGAACCCCACGCCATCCTTCTTGATAGTGCGACGCACCAGGACAAGCGAGTCGCCTTCCAGCATTGGTGGCCGAGACCTCGCGCCTGGCACGAATGACAGTGAGACTCTTGCGCCTTTCGGCAGGTTGTATTCATCGGTCGTTCCGCTGTGTAGATCGACGATTGCGACTGTGTTCCCTATCCTAACCAGGAAGATCCGGTTATCGTCCAGGGCCTCGGCCGCAATAGCGCCTCCGTCGGCAAGCAGCGTCTCAGTCACCTTACCTGTTGCCACATCCTGCATAAGGGCGCACATTGACCAGCCCCGACCGCTCGCATCCTCTTTCCGAAGTCCTAGGAGGCGTTGACCTCCATCCAGCCATCTCCTGTATTGGAAGTCTAAGCCTCCGTGCCCGAGACAGGGTACTCGCGTAGTTTGCCCTGTGTAAAGGCTCCGAACCACCAGTTGTGATGCGGGTCCGCCCAGCGCGTTGTGTAGTGCTTCTCGCAATGGAGATGCCGCTTCAACGTATAGAACCGCCGGATCACGTGCCGTTGGGCGCCACGTGAGTGCGGGGTCTTCGAGTAGGCTAACGCCCGGCCCAAGGTCGATTTCGACCGTCCCGTCTGCGGTCAGGATGTATCCGTGCGTTTCCATGTACGTTCCCCGGGTGACAACGGCCAGGCTCCGTCCGTCGAGCGAAGCGTGTGCTGTGATGACTTGGTCAAGTCTTCCCGCGGGTGCCGCTTGAGGCCATGCCACCTCCACCGCACTGGCCCCGCACAGAACCGCCGTCGTGACTCCGATGAAGCCTGCCCCCATTCCCCAGCGTAATAGCCTACGCTCAAGGTACGGATTGCGCGCCGCGAACAGCACCAATGAACCGAGCATAAGGCTCAGCGCGGCGATCGTGAGCGTGAGAACCACACCACTCGGAGATGGAATGGTGCCGGTCAGGCGATATACCAGGTAGAACACGCTTGCCGGTATGGTGCACAAGAGATTGATCTGGAGGAAAGCGGCGCTCCCCAGCGACACACACATCATTACTGAGAAGAAACCTACAGCGTAGCCGTACAGCGCCAGGGTTATCCACACCACGCCCAGAGGTGGCAAGTTCACGTCCGGAAACAGAAGCTGGAGAATGTTGAGTGCTGTGAGCACGTCTTCGTCAGGGAACGTGAACAGCGCAATGTACATACTGAGGGAGCACAGACACATAGTCACGATGCCGAATAGGCATTTGACAACCCATACGCCAAAGCGGCTGACCGGCATAGCATAAAGGAACCTGATATGACCTTTCAAGAAGTCGTCAGCGAAGCTGTCCAGGCTGATGCTCCCACATACGATCGGTATAAGGACAAATACAAAGGGAAGGGTGAACCCCGTGCCAAACAGCGCACGCAATCCCAACAAGACCAGAAACAGCAGCAGGACGAGGCATAGCATTTGCCACTTCGTGCGGTGGTACTCTGTAAGGATGGCAGGATGAATCATGCGTCCTAATCGTCCTGTGCTTGCGGTTCCAGGGCACCAGATGTTAGGAAAAGAAACAACTCCACAAGCGAAGGCGCCTTCACTGTTACTTGCTTGGAATCGTGCATTTGCCTGAACTCTGCAAGGGCTTGAGAGCCGCGATCCCGCAACAACCACAGCGACGCATGCGGCTGCCGCGCGCTCTTGACCAGGTGCGGTGAAAGCGTGTGCGGGACATCGCCGGTCCAACCAGCTACTTCAACGAGCGCCAGATTGCTCTGAATGTTATGCATGTCACCGGAAAACACCGCCTTTCCTTCGTGTATTACGATCAAATCAGTGGCAATCCCAGCCACGTCATCCAGATTGTGCGACGAAAAGAGAGTCGTCACAGAACGTGTCCGCATTAGTTCCTGGATCATCCTTAAGACATCGTGGCGCGAGCTGGGGTCCAAGCCAGTGGTTGGCTCGTCAAGAAGCAGACACTCCGGGTGATGCGCGAAAGCAAAGATCAGCTTCGCCTTCGCCACCATCCCCCTGGACAGCTGCTTGATTCGGCGGTTGAGATCAAGGTCAAACTGTCGGCACAACGCCTCGCATAGGCTTCGATCCCAATCGGCATACGTCGCGGCGCCCACGTCAAAGAGGTTTTTCAGGCGTATCCAGTCATAAGGCTGATCGCGCTCTGGGAAGAAACCCACGCGCTTGCGGATCTCCCGCGCGTCTCGGCGAGGATCGAGACCAAAAATCGAGACGGTTCCTTCGTTGGGTGGCAGGAACCCCATAAGTGTGTGCATTGCGGTGGTTTTCCCGGCGCCGTTGTTGCCGACGAATCCGGTGATCGAGCCGGGCGAGATCGTCAGGTCGAGTCCATGAAGCGCCTGTACTTTTCCAAACCTGCGGGTCAGGCCGCGAACAAGAATCGCGTGCTTGCCACCGGTGGTGTTGATTTCGGCAGCTATGGCCAAGCCGGAAGACATCGCCGGACACCTAGTTCCGTAGGATGGGCACCGCCCACCATTCAATTACGTCCCGATCGCCGCGCTGGCGGTTTCGCTCTACGCCCCTTCTCGCCGGTCGTGGCGACCCAGCGGAGCAAGTAGTGGGCGGTCTTGCCGCCGTCTCGTCGAGATACGATCCGCTCCTCAGTGAGATAGCGTTCGCGTCTCGGTGAGGTCGGGTCCGGACCTCGGTGAAGGGCGGTACCGAACCCCTGCTCGAGTGCGGGCGCCAACATCAAGCCAGGCGCGGGAGTCGATCTCAGCTTGGAAACGGTTTTTCCAGGGCTCATAATGCCGCACAGCTTATCCAAATTGCCCATTTTACCACAACCGAACGTCTGAAAACTCGGTTTTCCGGCCCGGCGACACTGTGTCGCCCTGGGCTGCGTCACAATAGCCGCGCCCGGAGATGATCGGCAGCTTGCTCACACGCAAACTACCTGGGTCTCGAAGTCATCGTCTGCGACGGGCTGACCGTGGGCTTTGGCCGTCTCGATCCAGCCCTCGATCGCCTCCTTGATATTCGCGATGGCGTCCGCCTTCGTCTGGCCCTGACTGATGCAGCCAGGCAGCGACGGGCACTCGACGACCCAGTAACCGTCTTCGCCCCGATGTAATACGACCGCACGCATAGAATACCTCAATCGTCAGTGCGCTCGGCTTCGAGCTGTCGCATCGCTTCCAGGTCGAAGTAACGCTCGCCGCACGCGGCACACACATCGGCTTTGACGCCGGTCATCTTCCGTCCGTCCCGCAGGCGAACCGACACTCTTTGGGATTGGATGCGTTGTGACCCACACGAGACGCAAACCTTCAGCCCAGGATGTTTACCCACCGAGCGTGGCGATCTTCGCGGAGACGAAGACGTAGAAGACTTCGTGTTCCGCCTGGCGGATGATGGCCCCCTTCGTGTAGATGAGCGTCCCGTCGTAGCTGAAGCTCTTGATGACATAGAGTTACTCACCTGGATAGCGCTTGGCGCGGCTGCGCGACCGAAGAGTCTTCGCGATGGCCTGGGCGTTGACGATCGATTCGACCACCTCGCCCGCCGCCAATCCGTCGGCCTCCATTTCCTCGCGAGCCTTTTCGGTGAACCGTATCCATCCCCGCACCACCGCCGCTTGATCCGGAGCATTACATCCATCCTTACAGATCCTAACTGGCAAAACGCTGCTAATCAACCCAGAGGGAGAAAACGCATTGGCCCCGAAGTCCACGCGGTGGCGGGCCTCCGTGTGGGTGGGGCGGGCCTCCGTGCCCGCCAGTACGG
>JAGMDK010000206.1 GCA_023128695.1 Phycisphaerae bacterium | reverse complement strand
CACTTTCCTGACGCCCACCCCTCGCGGAGCCAATACTGAATTCCACGCTTGCGATTGACGAGCTTTCGGGTTCTACTGGCGCTCACTCGAAATGCCTCCTTGCGTGTGAAGGTCAATGTTTTGATACGCTCTCTTGTACGCAAAAACCGGGGCCTTTCGAGTGCTTCTCTGAAATCAAGCGAACAAATCACGCTTGTTCAGGGACTAGTGCTTCGAGCTAGGAGTTCGCGGCACGTTTTCGCGCAGGGTCAGGTGGGTTCTTCCGTCGTCCGCCTCTTGTCGATACTGGCCGGCTCTTTGCTCTGTTCCGCCTTGATTGCGCACGCCTTCGGCTGCGATTCATTTCGCTCTGGTTCCGAGCCGCTCAACAAAAGTGACGAGGTTTCCATTTCAGCACTGCATCGGCGGATGCAGGCAGCCTACCCCGACCTCGCGTCGGGCCGCTTCGTCAGCCTCGCCGACTTTGAAGCACCCGAGCAGGCGGCCATGTTCCGCACGGTGGGGGCCGACGGCTCGGAGGGTGATCGGCCGCAGCCCTCACTCAGCCTAATGTGCCGCCGTGCCGAAACCGGTTCTAGCAGCCTCGAGGCCCTCTTATCAGGCAGCGCTGACCGCTTGGTGCTGGAGGGGCGGCCTTCCGACGAGCCGGCGCTGCCCCGCGATTGGCGTGAGTACAGCCTGCTGCTGATAAGCATTCATGGGCCACCCGACGGCGCCGTCGTCGAATTCAGCGTGCTAAGTGGCGAGCGGACGCCGATCCGCTGGACACGCACGCTGGCTGTCAGCTCCGGGTGGACCCTCTTCCGCTTCGACCTCGCGACCATTGGCGATACCATCGACCTGTCAGACGTGCGCACGCTGACGTGGCGGACGCCGTTTGCCCGTGCACCCGTTGCTCTACACCTCGACGACCTGATCCTGGCCGACAATGCACGCTACCTGCTCGGCGAAAAGGCCGGCCCGGACGAGTTGTACGTGTTCACGCGGGGGGAGCGTATTCACGTCGGCGTAAGCACCCGCTTCGAGCTCGCCTTCGCCGACGGGCTCATCGTCGCCTGGAAGGACCCGGGCGGCGAGAACCTGGCCGAGATCGGCGGCCTGGGGCCCTGGCCGGTGCCGTTGCCGGCGGATTGGTCGGTGCGGCCGGGCGTGCCGGTGGTCTGCGATGATCCGGACTTGTTCACTTCCTGGGGCTCCCGAGTCGCGACGAGCCAGCGCGTCGTCGAGGCCTCGTCGTTCCGGGTGGTGCTGGAGGGACGCCGGCGTTTCGTGGACACCCCTGCCACGCAGCCCGCGGATACACCTGGAGACGACTCAGAGCCCGGGCACACGTGGCAATACGTGATCTATCCCTGCGGCCGGGTGCACGTACGCGTGACCTCGACCGCTGCCGGCACAGGTTGGGGCACCCCTCGCGTGGGTTATGTTGTTTCTCTCAACGGCCGCCAAAACTTCCAGCGCGTGCACCCGCCGGCAGCCGATGCCCGGGGGGAGCCGGTCAGCTTTGTTCTGGCGGCGCGTCGGCGCGCGCGGCAAGCCGACCTGCTGTGGACCTGGCCCCGAACGAGTGGGCTGGGGCGGCAGCGGGAACTTTTCGGCCAGACCGGGAGGCGTTGGGCGGTTCTTGTCGGCGACATAACGGCGGCTGACGTGGTGGAAACGGCACATTTGCTCCGCCTCTGGCCGCCCGACGGCGACACCGCCCTGGAAGGCGAGCGCTGCGCGGCTGATTATCAGAATCCGGTCTGCTTGGCACCCACCGCCGGGCGGCTGGTGACCAACGTGCCCGGCGACTTTGACCGCGACGGCTATAACGAGTCGGAAGGTTGCTACGAGCTCGCCTTGGCCGGCGACGTGCTGCGTTTCGACTTCGACCCCGGCCCGAGCATGCGCTGCGATCCTATTTTTCGCATCCACGAGACCGCGGGCCGGTCCTGCCGCGTATATGCCCGCGGCCGAATGGTGCGGGCTCTCGGGCGGGACGCCAACAATAACCTGCTGTTCCACTTGGGTCGGCTGGTAAGTTCCCCGGCGAACATTGAGGTGCACGCGATTCCTCGATCCGTTCGCGGGCCTCATGAACACGACCTGCCCGTGGCCGCGGTAGCGAGCCGCGTGCATCGAGATCGCTGAGAAACACTGCTCAAGTCCGCCTCTCCCGGGGTGGACTGTTATCCTCCCATGTCCCGAAAAATTCAAAAAAAACGTCACCTGTCCGCGCCTTTTACGTTTCTGTGATTGGCGGAGGCCCGACGGTTCGTGGCGGCACATGGTGTGGCGGCCCGGAAAAGTGGCCTGTTCAAAAAGGAGATCGAGCCATGAAAAATGCACATTCCATCACGATTGTAGTTCTGCTGTCCCTCGTCGGCCTGGCAAGCGCGGAGTACCGCATCTGGTTCACGCCGGCGCCGACCGATAATTCGCTGGGACTGACCAACGGGTACTACCCGGACGGCAGCCCCTACCTGATCGACAATCCCTCGACGGCGATCGTCTCGGACGATTTTCCCCCGGGGCCACCGGACTACAGCAACAATCAGGACGTCTACAGCGGCGACTATGTCGTCGAGAACTTCCCACAGTACATGACGGACGGCTACGACTCGCAGGATTGTGACAATCCGCTCGTGGTCGACCCCTGCGGAACCTGGGTTTATATCTGGGGCCAGTTCTTCGGCGAGAGCACCGGCGCGAGACTAGACACAGCCCGACTAAGATTCATCGACTGTGCCACCGGCGAACTCGCCGAGTGCCTCGACCCAATCTGGTACAAGGTAGACAACATGGCGTTCCCGCTGGGCTCGAAGCGCTGGGACGGAGTATCCACCGAGCTCGACAATTACTCCTACTTCCGACAGATGGACCAGTGTTTAGTGGCCGTCACTGCCTATGGCATCAAGAATGAAGGCAGTACTCACGGCAACTGGAACCTGTACAGTGGCGGCAGCCAGGACGGTGACGGCGGCCGGATCGCCCTGCTCGGTGCCGTGCGTTGCAAGGCAAGCGCCTGCGACGCCACCTACACGATCGAGGTGCCGGCGGACGCCAATGGTGATCCGCACTTCCTCATCAGCAACGTTCCGACCTGGCCGACCATCGGCGCTTTCCAATGTGTCCCCGGCCCATCTGTTGAAGATTTATATCCCCCCTCCTGGCGGGGCGATCCGCTGACGGTTCTGGCCGAGTGGGATTTTTCGTATGACTTCACTCCCTATCCCATGGACATCCCGCCAGAGTACCTGGATGTCGTGGGTGATGGTGTGCACGATCTGGGCACGGCGTATACGCACACCCACGCCGATTCCAATGTGTATTGGCAGCCGGACCCGTCCGATCCGTCTGACGGCCGAGCTTATACGACAGGCAATGAAGGGCTCATGGAGTTTTTCCTGGTCAACTGGATCGACGATTACTGGAACAAGTACATCTGTGTCCACATCACCTACGGCGGTAACGGGACGCCATGGGTGGATGAAGTCGTCGCGCCGCCGTGGGAGGACCCGTATTACGGCGTCCATTTGGAAACAATCGATTTGTGTCCCGCGCGCGTTGAATACTGGGTGTTGCACCCCAACCCGAATCGCGAGTTTGTCAATATCAAGATTCCGCCCAATAGCTGGGTGGACAAAGTAGTTATCGATACGATCTCGACCTACGAGTCGATGCTTCTCAACGATGACTGTGTTAATGCGTTGCCGATCGGCGACGTCACGAACCTGCGGTTCAATACCGTGGAGGCCACCTTCGACGGCAACGGCACGTGCATGGTCAGCCCGAACATCTGGTACTGCTACACGGCCACCTGCACGGGCACCGCGACCACCAGCCTGTGCGGCAGCGGCTTCGACACCATGCTGGCAGTCTATGACGGGTGCTCCTGTGACCCGTTGGGGACCGAGTTGTGCTGCAACGACAACTACTGCGGCTTGCAGTCGCTCTGCGTGGTCCCGGTCGTGCAGGGACAAGAGTACCTGATCGAAGTCGGCGGCTACGCGGACTACGTCGGCGCGGGCGTGCTGAGTATCAGTTGCACGCCGGACAGCGGGGCCTGCTGTGATGACTACACCGGCATCTGTGAGGACGACATTGAGGCCCACAACTGTCAACCGCCACTGCGGTTCGCGGCCGACACTTACTGCGTCGATCTCGATCCGCCGTGCGGGATCATCGGGGCTTGCTGCTTCCCGGATGGCTCCTGCGTTGATCTCGTGGAGAACGACTGCGATACCCAAGGTGGTGATTGGCAGGGTCAAGGGACCGACTGCGCCACATTCAATTGTCCGCAGCCGCCCGGCGCCTGCTGCTTCACGGACGGCTCGTGCGTAGATCTCACCGAGGATGACTGCCTCATCCAAGGCGGTGACTGGTATGAAGGTGAGGAATGCATTTCCTTCGTTTGCCCCGGTCTCTACGTTTTGTATGACAGCCTGTGTATCGTCGACGAGTGCCAGTACAACGCCGCCGTCGACAACATTTGCGGCGGCGAGGACGTCTTCGGATTAGCGATCGACGTGCAGGCGGCGGATGACTTCATGCTAACGGAAGATGCCCTCATTACCGCGGTAACGGCCGACTACCTTCAGGTATACGGTGACTGGCCCCTGATGGTCTGTGTTCAATTCTACGCCATGGCGGCGGATTGTAGCACGCTCGACGAGTACCCGACCGCCTCTGAGTTCTCCACTGATTTAACCTACGACATTTTTACAGACTGTATGTTCGGTTATTTCGGGAATCGGATCACCGCCCATATCAACGTAGTCCTGCCGGCGGGTCGTTGGGCCGTTTGCATCCAGCCAGTCATGCCTGATTACAGCTATATCGTTACCGCCGCCGATGGGATTAACACGTGTGGTGGCGATAATACTTGCGACATGTGGATTCGCGACGGTCTTGACAAAAACGACTGCTGTGACGGCGAGCCCTACTTCGGCTACTCCAACTGGACCCCGGTATTTGACGTGGCCGGCTGGACTGGCACGGTGTCGATGAGGATCGAGGGAATGCTGGGCACCTTTGGGGCTTGTTGCCTGCCGGACGATTCGTGCGAGATCCTGACGGATGAAGGTTGCGCTGCTCACGGCGGCGTGTTTCAGGGCGACTACACCGACTGTAGCTGGTGTGAGGATTGCAATACCAATGGCATCCCGGATCCCCAGGACCTGATCGACTGCGACGGTAGCCCTTGGTGTGAGGATTGTAACACCAACGGCTTACTCGATGAGTGCGATCTGGCCGCCGGCACCAGCGCTGACACCAACAGCAACGGCATCCCCGACGAGTGTGAGACCTGCCGCGGCGACGCCAACTGCGACGGTCAGATCAACTGGCGTGACATCGACTACTTCGTGGCGGCGATGAACAACAACATTTGGCAGTGGGAGCAGATGTTCCTGCCTGGCACGCCGAGTTGTCCGTTCGCCAACAATGACGTCAACGCCGACGGCAACGTGACTTGGCGTGACATCGATGCCTTCGTGGGCCTCATGAACACGACCTGCCCGTAGCCGCTCTAGCGAGCCGCGTATAGGTGAATTCAATCAGCACGCTGGTGCGGGAAGGGATTCTCGCACCAGCACTGTACCTGTCATTCCGAGCGAGCGACGCAAGAACGGCAAGAAGCACACCTACTGGGCCTTGGTCGAGTCGATTCCGCCGGGGGTCTACTTCCGCATGCTGCTGATCGGCTACTTCGAGGGGCGCGACAGCCAACTGCCCTCGTGCTCAAGCAGCAAGCAGTTCCGACACCTGGGCATAGCGAACGGCAACATCTTCAGGCAGGTCATGATCATTCAACATCTGCGCGAGGCGCGCGCTGGCGGCGTCTGTAACGGTAAGCATGTCGAGTTCTCCTTTCCTGCTCAGCGCGGGTGTGAATCGGGAACCGCATGGTCCCGACGACTTCAGGCCTACCAGCGCCCACGACGTCCGCCGCCACCGCCACCGGCGGGTCGCGGCCGCGCCTCATTCACCTTCAGCGTACGCTCACCGAACTCCTTGCCGTCGAGCGCGGCAATCGCCGCTTCGGCCTCTGCGTTCGAGCTCATCTCCACGAACCCGAAGCCCTTGCTCTGACCCGTGCTGCGATCGGTGATCACGTTCGCGCTGTCCACCGTCCCGTGACTGGCGAACAACTGCTCAAGGTCACTGCTGCTGACGTCAAAGCCGAGGTTGCCGACATACAATTTCCGACCCATCATGAATCTCCTGCTGGCCCGCTGCCACTGTCTCGTTCCCTTCGTGCACTGCTTTGAGTCCGTTTGCGGCGACAGCCGCGATTCGCTTCCTGACGACATGCAGCGCAAACAGAAACGACCCTGTGCGCGTCAGACCATCAGCCGAGCCTCAGTGACCAGTCCAGTTCAGGAGAAAACGCCCATGACCGCGGGCGGACCCTCGGGAAGAGGAGCGATCAGAGAAAATCGTTACTGGGGTAAGCTTAGCCGAGCCCGGCTCGCCTGGCAACAACGACTTTGGCGCCCTCTGGGCGGGCATTCCGATCGACGGGTGTGTATCGAGGTAGCCGGCGACGGTTGCCTCCAACTCCCGGACGCGGTTTGCAGTCAATGTCGTACGTGTTGTCGTCGTGCCTTTTCAGTGGTTTACGATGGAGCCGAAGGGACTCGAACCCTCGACTTCCTGCACCCCATCGAGCACAGTCCGCTGGCGACTAGCCGTAACCCGTTGCTACAACGCTACCTCCGGCGTAGCTCGACCCTCTGGCCTGATCCCGAACGCGCCACCCCGGCGTGCCCCGCCCCCTGCCACTCCAACAGCTCCGACACCCCCACACGAACCTGCACCAGCCGCAATTCGCCGCAAACCCCTGCCGCATCTCGCCCTCCCGCGAGACTTACGGAATCGCTGCATTTCCGCAATGCCGCCTCGTTGACCGGTTCGCCCTTCCCCGCCGTTGCCTGCTCTTTCCGGGCTTCCAGAATCTCCCGCTGCCGCTTGAGGTCCACCAGCCCCTGCTTGAGCTCGTTCATGTCCGAAAGATCGGGGTCGGCCAGCATGGCCACCGTGGCCTGGATGCGCCGGTTGAGGGACGCCAGCTCCTTGTCGATGGACGACCGCTCCTCGCCGGGCTTCTGTCGGACCATGATCTGCTCGATGAACGCGTCCACGGCTGCCTGCGTGCCCTCGGCGTCGTTCAGTATGACCTGGCGGACCTTGCCCAGTACCCATTGGTCCAGCGCTTCGGCCTGGATGCTGGTGGACTTGCAGACCTTCGGCCCAAACCGGCGATACTCGGCGTCCACGTAGTACGGCCGCCGCACTCCCTTGGCGTACAGCTTCAACACCGCACCCCAGTAATTCAGCCCGCAGTGCGTGCACTTGAGCAGGCCCGACAGAAGATACCGATGCGTCGGGCGGGCCTGGCCCTTCGCGTCGCGCCGACGAGCCATCTCGGCCTGCGCTTTCTCGAAGACCTCCTGGCTCACCAGCGGCTCGTGCACGCCTTCGACCACGATCCAGCGGTCGCGGCCGTTCGGCTGGCAGCGCGGGCTACGCTTGGCACGGGCCCGGCCGTCGGCGGCGATGCCGTGGATCTTGCCCTGGCTGCACTTGTTGTAGCACAGCGCGCCGCGGTAGACGGGGTTGGCAAGCATGAGCTTGATCTGGCGGAAGAAGGTAGGGTGCGTCTTGACGCACCAAGAAGGCAGGGTGCGTCTTGACGCACCAAGAGGATGATGCGTCAAGACGCATCCTACTGGTGGCGGGCCTTCTTCTCGATCTGCTGAAAGACCTTGCGGCCCTTGTGCGGGTCGACCAGTTCCTTCGAGCCGAACGAGGCAATCGCCTTGCTCTCGACTTCGTGCGGCGACAGGTGGAAGTCCTGCGGCTCGTTGCCGATGCGGCAGGACCAGTACGAGGTCCGGATCACGAACAGGCATCCGAGCTGGAACAGGTTGATCGGCTTCTCACCGTTGTTCGAAGCCGCCAAACGCCGAGGGTAGCGTGGGCGTCTCGCCCGCGAATGAGGGATGGAGGGTTCAGGGTTCAGGGTGGGGCGGGCGTTTCGCCCGCCGGTGTGCCACTGCGGCGCCTGCCCTGAGCGCAGCCGAAGGGTCAGCAGTGCTCTGGGCGGAACCGTCACCTCGCGAACGCACTGCTCAAGAGCAGTGGCACCCGGCGCGCCGGCATACGGATGTCCCACGTAGGATTCGGCAACTTGATACGCTTGTCAGGCTGCTACTTGTTCGAACGAGAAGTGCGGAATATCTGCCCGGTCCTTGGCGTGCTCGACAGTAATGGCGCAGATATTCCCGTCCTTGTCCAGATCGAGAAGCGTGTTCTCATCCAAGTCCTTTGTTTCGGCAACCTTTGCAGCCCGGAACTCAATGTACAGCGTATCCGTATCTTGAAAATACTTTATTCTCATGGCGTAAAGCTCCGATCAAAGAAAGCGTTGTGGACGGTCTCTCCGTCCGGCAGTAGTACAACACGAAGATGTCGTCCTTCCATCTCCTCAATAGGCGCCCAACGGCGAATACGGCCGTCCTGCTGAATAGCTTCCTTTTCCGGGTTTTCAATAACCTGTTGTATCCACTCCATCCGTATCATCGCCCGGTCAGGGCGCCGCCGCATTTCCTCGAAGTACTTTGTGAATTTCACTTCCGCATCTTCTTCTTCTGGGCTAATGTGTCCCGCTTCTGTGTCAGCAGTGCTCTGGGCGGAACCGTCACCTCGCGAACGCACTGCTCAAGAGCAGTGGCACCCGGCGCATTACTGCGGGCCGGTGAACTGCTGCTGGAACAACGCATAGTCTGCCAAGTCAACGTCCCAATCGCCATCCAAGCGGGGCCGAGCACAGCCGAGGGGCGGTAGGACGCCAGGGCCGACCAAGCAATCCGAGAGCACGCCAAAGTCGTCAAGGTCAACGTCGCCATCGACGTCCAGATCGCCAAACATGCCCTTCAGCCCGAGACTGTGGTGCCCGCCCCCCGCGACGGCCACGAAGTCCGTGTTCGGCTC
>JAGMDK010000205.1 GCA_023128695.1 Phycisphaerae bacterium | reverse complement strand
ACAGGCTGGAAGCCTGTGCCACAATCACTCACAGGCTGGAAGCCTATGCCACAATTACTCACAGGCTGAAAGCCGACTGCTGATCGCTGACCGCTGAAAGCTGACTGCTGACCGCTGAAAGCTGACTGCTGATCGCTGAAAGCTGACTGCTGACCGCTGATAGCTGACCGCTGAAAGCTGACTGCTGATCGCTAATTCCGGAGAATCGCGGCATGAAGTTCAAGGCAGACGAAATCGCCACCGTCATCAAAGAGGAAATCAGCCGGTACCAGACCGAACTCGACGTCGCCGAGGTCGGCCGGGTGCTGGAAGTCGGCGACGGCGTGGCCCGCATCTACGGCCTGTCCCAAGCCATGTCCGGCGAGATGCTCGAGTTCGCCTGCGGGGCCATTGGCACCGTCTTTAACCTCGAGGAAAGCTCGATCGGGGCCGTCGTGCTCGGCAACTTCCTCGACATCAAGGAAGGCGATGAGGTTCGTACCACCGGCCAACTGCTGAGCGTGCCCGTCGGCGACGCCCTCATCGGTCGCGTCGTCGATCCGCTTGCTCGCCCGCTCGACGCTCAGGGTCCGATCCAGTCGTCGCACCGCCGCCCACTGGAGGTCATCGCCCCGGGTATCGCCGGTCGTCAGCCTGTTAAGGTGCCGCTCCAGACCGGCCTCAAGGCGATCGACAGCATGGTTCCCATCGGCCGCGGACAGCGCGAGCTGATCATCGGCGATCGCAAGACCGGCAAGACCGCCATCGCGATCGACACCATCATCAACCAGAAGGGCACGGGCGTGATCTGCGTCTATGTCGCGATCGGCCAGAAGGAATCGACCGTGGCCGGTCTGGTCGAGATACTGCGTAAGCACGGCGCGATGGATTACACCATTGTGGTCACGGCCGGGGCCGCCGACCCCGCGCCGCTCCAGTACATTGCTCCGTATGCCGGCTGCTCGATGGCCGAATACTTCATGTGCGAGCACGGCCGCGACACGCTGTGCATTTACGACGACCTGTCGAAGCAGGCCGCGGCGTATCGCCAATTGTCGCTGCTGCTGCGTCGTCCGCCCGGCCGCGAGGCCTACCCCGGCGACGTCTTTTACCTGCATAGCCGTCTGCTCGAACGCTCCTGCAAGCTCGCCGAGGAGCGCATCATCGTGAAGAAAGGCGCCCCGGAGGACACCGAGACCGGCGTCAACGGCAAGGTCTACAAGGGCAAGCAGGACGAGCAGGCGCTCGAAGATGATCTCAACGCCCTGCCCGACAAGGATCAGCACGAAAGCCGCAAACTCAAGAAGTCCGGTGGCAGCCTGACGGCGTTGCCCGTGATCGAGACGCTCGAAGGCGAGGTCGCCGCGTATATTCCGACCAACGTGATTTCGATCACCGACGGGCAGATATATCTCGAGCCCGATCTGTTCTTCGCCGGCGTGCGGCCCGCGATCAACGTCGGCATTAGCGTCAGCCGCGTGGGCGGGAACGCGCAGGTCCCCGCGATGAAGAAGATCGCCGGCTCGTTGCGGCTCGACCTGGCTGCGTTCCGCGAACTGGAGGCCTTCGCCCAACTCGGCACCGAGCTCGACCCGGCGACCCGGCGTCAACTCGACCGCGGCCGCCGCATGGTCGAGTTGCTCAAGCAGCCGCAGTACGATCCGCTGGACATCTGGGATCAGATTCTGGTGATTCACGCCGGCGTGCGGGGCTTTTTGGACGATTTGCCGCTGAACAAAGTGCACGAATTCGAGCAGGCGTTGATCCGGCATTATCGTGAGGGGCAAGCCGCCGTACGGGATGAACTGGTCCAGAACCGCCAAATCACTGACGCGTTGGATGAAAAGCTCAAGAAAGCGGTCGCCGAGTTCAAGCAGGGCTTCGTCACGAAGTAAGTACCGGATTGTAGCACGGCCGTGTGCACCGCGGGAGTTTGAAAGATATGGCGTATAGGTCGTATGCTGGAATCACTGAGCAGCACAAAGCCTCGATTCATCGAGAGCAGGATGCTCTTAAGTTGCAAGAGAGCCAGCGCTGGCGCGGCGCCATGTATCTGCTCGGCTATGCCGTGGAATGCAGCCTGAAAGCGAAGCTCATGGAGCGTTTCGGTACCAGGACGTTACACGGACTAGAAGAGAGACTCCGCGAACGTTTCGGCGTGGAAACCAACCTTTTCACACACAACCTCGGCACGCTAATGGAACTGACCAGTACTGAGCATCGCATGGGTTCGGAGTTGCGGCGGTTCTGGGGCGTATGTCGCCGTTGGGAGGTTCACTGGCGTTACAACCCTGATCCCGGGCACGAGCATGGGTGCGATGAGTTCTTTACCGCCTGCCGCGAGGTCTTGCGGTTCGTCAAGAATAACGTATAGGAGGCTACACTGTGACAGATGCCATTGATTCACTAGCGCAACGGATTGAGCAGATCCTGCGTCCGAATTTCCCCTCAGATACGATTATTGATGTGTCCAGGAGCGGCGTACGCGATAATCTGCATGTGCTAGTCGTATCCCGCGCGCTGGACAATATGTCAGAGCAGCAGAAGCAGGAACACCTATGGAGTTTGCTAGAAAAAGCCGGTCTGAATCAAGAAGAATTGAGTCGTGTCTCGCTAATTCTGCCCTTGAGTGTCGAAGAGCTGCGGCGTTAGATTCAATCCAACAGTAGCGCTACTGCCAGGGCTAAGAAGGCGTATTAATGGCAAAAGCACGGCAAATCGTCAAGCGCCGCAGAGCGGTGCAGAATATCCGCAAGATCACGTCGACGATGCAGCTCATCGCCACGGCGCGCTATCAGAAATGCTTGCAGCACGCCGTCGCCTCGCGGCCCTACACGAACAAGATCACCGAGATGATCCAGACGCTTGGCGGGCAGCAAGCGGCCGATCATCCCTTACTCAAGCCCAACGAGGCCGAAGATAACAGCATCCTGCTGGTCATTACCTCCAACCGCGGCCTGTGCGGCCCCTACAACGGCTCCATGCTCCGCCGTATGTTGGAGGCTCGGCGAGAACTGGCGGAGGCCGGGCTCACGCCCGTGATGGAGGTCGTCGGCAAAAAGGGGCTCAACTACCTGAAATTCCTCGGCATAGAAGTCGGCGAGAGAATCACCGACATCGAGGACCGCATCGGATTCGAACGCGTCAGCGAGATGGCCGAGCGCTATATGGGTATGTACCAACGCAACGAAGTGGCCCGGGCAGATGTACTCTACATGCAGTTTCACAGCGTCGGCGTGCAGCGCCCCACGCTGGCACAATTGTTACCCATCGAGCCGCCGAAAACCGAGCAGACGCGGCCCCGCGCGCCGGTTGAATTCGAGTTTTCGCCACCGCCCGGCGAACTGCTCACCCGGCTGATTCCCGAGGCGGTGAAGATTCGGTTGTTCCAGTGTTTCAACGACGCGATCCTCTGCGAGCAGGTGGCCCGGATGGTCGCGATGAAGGCCGCCACCGACGCGGCCGGCGACATGACAAAGTTCCTGACGCGGCAATACAACCGTGCCCGGCAATCGCAGATTACGACCGAATTGGCGGATATCGTCGGCGGGGCGAACGCTGTGGCATGAAGAATATAGAATACAGAATATAGAATAAAGAATACAGAAGACGAAATGCAGCGCGGTAATGTCGAGGTGCTATTGTGGAGAATGAATATGGCTCGTCCGGTGATGCTTCACCTTTTGATATCGCGGAGCGTACGTTTGGATTTGCGCTGCGGATTCTGAAGGTCGTGCGGGCATTGCCTCATGATGTTTACGGCCATGTTTTCGCCAAGCAGCTAATACGCAGCGGCACGAGTGTTGGTGCAAACATTGAGGAAGCCCAAGGACTACACACGAGAAAGGACTTTGCACGGCGCATGAACATAGCCCGCACGGAAGCCCGCGAAACGCTCTACTGGCTGCGTTTGATTGCTGAGGATGGAATGCTACAAAGGGAACGACTAACGGATTTGATAAGCGAAGCCGACGAAATCGCAAGAATACTGACAACGATTGTTAAAAACGCAAGAAGAGATGAATCCCAGTAAAATGACGAGAAATACCGCTATGCTCTAACTGTATTCTGTATTCTGTATTCTATATTCTGTCCCAGTCTCCCGGGTGATAAATGGTTGACAACAACTTCGGCAAAATCGTGCAAGTCATCGGTTCCACTCTCGATGCGGAATTTGATGTCGACAACCTGCCGAACATCTACAACGCCTTGCAGGTCCAGGTGAAGATCACCCTCAGCGGCCAAACCACCGAGCAAACGCTGTGGTGCGAGGTCGCCCAGCACCTCGGCGGCGGGAAAGTCCGGGCCGTCGCGCTCGGCTCCACCGATGGGTTAATGCGCGGCATGCCCATCAAAGATATGGGCCGGCCCATCAGCGTCCCCGTCGGCGAGTGTACCCTCGGACGCGTCTTCAACCTCGTCGGCGAGCCGATCGACGGCCGCGGCCCGGTCGACGCCAAGGAGTGGATGCCCATTCACCGCGAGCCGCCCGAGTTCGCCGACCTGATGCCCAAGACCGAGCAATTCGAGACCGGCATCAAGGTCATCGACCTGCTCGTGCCCTTCGTTCGCGGCGGCAAGATCGGGCTCTTCGGCGGGGCCGGACTCGGCAAGACCGTCATCATCCAGGAACTCATCGCCCGTATCGCCACCCAGCACGGCGGCTACTCCGTCTTCGCCGGCGTCGGCGAACGCACCCGCGAGGGCAACGACCTGTGGCTCGAAATGCAGGATGCCAAGATCGGCGACACCGGCAAGGCGGTCATCGACCAGACCGCGATGGTCTTCGGCCAGATGAACGAGCCGCCGGGCTCGCGTCTGCGGGCCGGGCTCAGTGCCCTGACTATGGCCGAATACTTCCGCGACCAGACCGGGGCCGACACGCTGTTGTTCATCGACAACATTTTCCGTTTCTCGCAGGCCGGGGCCGAAGTGTCCGCGCTGCTCGGGCGTATGCCGTCGGCGGTCGGCTACCAGCCCACGCTGGGAACCGAGATGGGCGAATTGCAGGAGCGGATCACCTCGACCAAGCAGGGTGCCGTCACTTCCGTGCAGGCCGTCTATGTACCCGCCGACGACCTGACCGACCCCGCCCCCGCCACGACGTTCACTCACCTCGACGCGTTTATCGTGCTGGAGCGCTCCATCACCGAGAAGGGCATCTACCCCGCCATCGACCCCCTGGGTTCATCCAGCCGGGCTCTCGACCCAGCCGTGGTCGGCGACGAGCACTACGCCATTGCTCGCCGCGTGCAGAAGATCCTCCAGCGTTACCGCAGCTTGCAGGACATCATCGCGATCCTGGGTGTCGAGGAATTGAGCGAGGAAGACAAGCTGACCGTGGCTCGGGCCCGCAAGATCGAGCGTTTCTTCTCGCAGCCTTTCTTCGTCGCCGAGCAGTTCACCGGCTTCCCCGGCAATTACACGAAGAAGGAGGACACCCTGCGCAGCTTCAAGGAACTCTGCGACGGCAAATGGGACCACCTCCCCGAACAGGCCTTCCTGTACGTCGGCGCGATCGAAATGGCGGCGGAGAAAGCCGAGAAGCTCAAGACCGACCCGTAGCGTCAGGCCTCCGAGCCTGACGGATGATTGAAAAGCAAGAAAAGATTCCCGTCCCCATTTACCCGTCCCATTTATCCCGGGAATGGAAGACTCACTCCTCGGCGGGGACGGGCCATTCCCGCACGGGCACAGCCGACGTGGCCTCGTCGGCGCCCGGCGCAAAGGTCTGCGCAGCAATGACTTATCGCTTCAGCCACGCCGCCGTCGCGCTCGCGCTTGCCTGCGCGGCGCGCCTGTGTTATGCTACGTGACGTGCAGCGTGCCCGGGCGAGGGCGGGCGCTGGCACGCTCCGGTTCCGGGGCGGCCCGATTCTGGGGCGTGCAAGTTTTTGCAACTTTCTCTGCGCTCCTCTCCCGTCTTTGGCGCACGTACTTGTGGTGATGACTGGACCTGTGGACCGAATCAGTGGCAACCGATAGCCCGCCGGTCACAGGCAGTCCGGCATCGTTCCGCGCGATTCGAGCGAGGTATCGGAGGATCAGTCATGTCGTCAGACGCACGTGGGAACCTTGGCGCCACAAGTCGTATGTTCTTTGCCGTCGCAGGCATAGCCACGATTTGCGCGCTACTTGCGGTCGCTGGCTGTCCCACCGCCGTGGGGCCCAGCCTGGATGGCTCCGGCGGCAACAGCGGAGGCGGAAACGAGACACTCGACGTCGCGTTAGTCGAGGACACCGGCTCTGATCTTGCTGCCATCGTCACGAGCCAAGGCAGTGACGAAGCCCTTCTGATTGTTGGCAGTAAGCGATCCGACGGGAGTCTGCGTGAGCTAACCGGCGGCGGGTTCATCGATCGCAACGGGAGGTACATCTTCTTCTGGTTTGGCGCTGATGGTCTACCCACACGCGCTGTGTTCGATGACCTGACCGTCTTCTTCGAGAGCTATACGACGAACTCGGTCGACTTGGTGGCCGTGCGTCCAAACGGAATGGTCACTCGCGCAAGCGGTGTGTCGCTCGACGCGGACCTCCTATCTGATCTGCAAAGCCTCGCTGCCCAGGGCGCAACGTTCAAGGGATTAGGCCCGAAGTCTACGCCTGCCGAGACGGCCAAGCTCACCGATCAGCAGTGGAGCGGCGTCGTGAAGTGGACGACCTTCGGCGCAAAGGCGGTCTGTTGCGCGATTTCTGCGGGCGCCACCCTCCTCGGGTTGGCTCCAGCCGGGTACGCCGTTCCATTCTGCTGCGGGGGCGTGCTTCAGACAGTCGTGACGGACACAGTGTTCACGCCGGAGCCAATGGACACGGTCGAGTTTTACACCCAGCACCCCGAGTACCTCGAGTCGCAGATCAAGCTGAGCGTCGTCGAGGCAGAGAGCACAGCTGAAGAGGCAGAACCGTTCGCGCAGTCCGACTCGGACGGCGACGGGGTGCCGGACGACGAGGACAACTGCCCGGACGTGGCCAACGCCGACCAGATCGACACCGATGGCGACGGCGTCGGCAACGCTTGCGATGATCCGGGTGATCGCTTCGTGGATCGGGCGTCTTGGTACGAATGCAGTGACAGTGAGTACGCTCCATCTGAGGAGTCTAACGAACGCGAGGTGACCGGTCCTCCGGACGAGTCGTCCGCATTCATCGGCTATAATCCGAACAAGCCGGCACACTGTACCTCGACACTTACCTGCTACTTCGACAACCGAATTGCCGATGCAAGTGGCCCCGACCTACGGTTGCACTCGCTGAAAGGGTGGGACTGCCGAGGTAACTGCACCGGTGCAAGCATTAAAGTCACCCTGGGCCTCAACGGTCACCTTTCGACCTCACGCGATGTCTGGGCAAAGGATCCCGAGACCGTGGACATCGATCTATCGGAGTGGTTTCCAGGGATATCTTCGGGTCTGCACACGTTGACGGTCATCCTTTCGGTAACAAATGACAACGAGCGCAGTAGCCCATCGTGGACAGGGTTCTACGACGGCATTGGTGCCACCGTCGATGCGCTTGAAGTTCTCCATGGCGACGCGAACAGTGGTGGTGGCGGGGGCGGACAGGCGGGTGTGCCATCGGTTCCCATCCAAATTGCTCCAGCGGACCGGACGGTTTTCGACAATTACCCCAGGGTAACTAATCTAAGTTGGCAAGCAAGCACTGGGACAGCACCAGTCACGTACGCGGTCGAGGTGGAAATCTCATACCGGTCCAGGGGGTCGGAGTTTGGCGCTTGGGACCCAGGTGATTTTGGCCAAGAGGAAGCTGTTACGGGACTTGTTGCCACGACATACTCCTTTAGTTTTGGGGGAATGAACGCGGGACGTTGGAGGGTCCGAGCTGAGTCGCAAAATGGCCCGAGCGAGTGGTCACCATGGTGGTATTTTCGCTACACTCGCTGATGCGCGACTTGGCGGAGCTCCGGCAGACCGCAGGGTCGTCGCGGCCTGCGGCGCTCGCATGACTACTTGGCCTACTCCCTCGCCCTCGAGAGTTCGTAGGGTGCGTCCTACACGGCTACACGGCTTCGTCAGATTGCCTTGCCCCGCCAGCCAGGCACGCCTATCCTGTTTTCGGTAAGCCTCAGCGCATCTTGAAAGGGAGACCGACGATGAGTTCAGATGATTTCCTGGCGAATTATCCGGTGGGCAAGTATGTTTACCGGAAGTTCATGCTTCCCGAAGAGGAGATGAAAGCGAAGCTGGACTACGGCCACCTTCTGGGGCGGTTATCGTCTAACCCGATGACGGAAATGAGCAGTCGGGCTATTGCGAACGTGCGAAGGCTCGGCCGTGACGCGATGGCCGAAGATCAGGGCTTGGCTCGACGGACTCTTGAGTATGAGAGCCGAAACGTCGGCTTCTCGCCCGGAGCCGGTGGAGGGCTTGCTCCGCCGCCGAACCCGCTACAGCCGCCACCAAGCACCGGGCACTAGGCCGGGCCTGCTCTTGAGTTCGTAGTTCGTAGGCTGCGTCCCTTGACGCACCATTCAAATGTGGACCCGGGATTCGTGCGCCCGGGCCGCACTACTAGTGGAGCGATGTTGATAGATCAGTGCCACGCGCCGCGGGCGAGCTTCCGCGGCAGGTCGCGTTGGTCAGGGCGTGCGCGGCTTTTCGTGCGGTTTGATGCGGAAAACGTGGCCGACGCCCACCAGCTCGCAGCGGTCGCCAAGGCGTTGCTTGAAAAGCCGGCGCGCCGGGTCTCCGGAACAATGGCACGGGGCGGCCCGTCGGATGCCCAGCTCTTCAAAGCGATCGATGATGGCGTTGATCTGTGATCGCGAGCGCGAGAGCAGGTGGAAACCGCCCAGCACCAGGTAAAGCGGTCCGCCGGTGACCTCTTTGGCTTGGGCGGCCAGGTTGTCGACCCCCGGATGGGCACAGCCGGTGACCAGTACCCAACCTTCAGGCGTCTTGACGCACAGCCCGTGCTCCTCGATCGCGCCTTTTCCGAGCGTGCCCGTCGTCCGTACGCCGGGACAAATCCTTGCGGAGTCGTTTGCCTCGATGACCTGAGCTCCCAGGGACCGGACGCGTTGTTTGAAGGCCGGCGGAAAACCGGTGGGTATGTATACGGGCACGCCGGTCCGCTCCTGGAGGAAGGACGCCAGCCCGCCGGTGTGATCGCCATGGATGTGGCTGAGAACGACGACGTCGATCTCCTTCGGGTCGACGTTCAGTCGGCGCATATTCTCCAGCAGAATGCGTCCGTTTCCGCCGGTGTCGAAGAGGATGGTCTTCTCCGCCCCGCGAATCACGCAGCCGAAACCCCAGTCCGCGGTCAACCCTTTCTGACCAGGGTTGTTGTCGTAGACGATGGTGAACACAACGTCCTCCTTTGGTGTGAGATTCCCATCTCGCGCCTACACTTTCCGCAGCGCGTGGATGGCCGTGCCGAGAACATTTTCCGCCGCCTCCATTAACGTTTCGGACGTGGACGGATGCGGGTGAATGGTGTGCGCGAGGTCCTCGGCCCGGGCACCCATTTCGATCGCGAGGACGGCTTCGGCAATGAGGTCGCCGGCATGCTCGCCGACGATACCCACGCCGAGCACGCGGTGGGTCCCGGTGTCCGCGATGACCTTGGTCATACCGGCGGGGCGTCCCATCGCGAGCGCACGGCCGGAGGCGCCCCAGAGGAACTTGCCGACCTTGACCTCAACACCTTTTTCTTTCGCTTCGTTTTCGGTCAGTCCACACCAGGCCAACTCGGGACTGGTGTAAACGACCGCCGGGATGGCCCGCGGGTCGAATACGCTGGGCTGGCCGGCAATCGCCTCGGCGGCGACGATGCCTTCGCGGCTGGCCTTGTGTGCCAGCATCGGATTGCCCGCGACGTCGCCGATCGCGTAGATGCACTGGTCGGCCGTGCGCCGGGCCTCATCGACCGCGATAAAGCCGCGCGCGTTAACAACCACCTTGGTGTTTTCCAGGCCGAGGTCGCCGGCGTTCGGCTCACGACCAACCGAAACCAGAACGCGGTCGCATATCAGCGTTTCCCGCCGTCCACCCTTGGTGAAAGTGATCTCGATCTGCCGGCCGGTCTTCCGGGCCGACACCAGCGCGGCACCCGTATGAATCGCATCGAATTGCTTCTTGAGCCGGGCGACCAGCGGCCGCGCCAGATCATCGTCCGGGCCGGTGAGAATCCGATCGAGCACCTCGATCACCGTGACCCTGCTGCCCAGGGCGGCGTAGACCTGGCCGAGTTCTAGCCCGATGTATCCCCCGCCGACGATGCAGAGCGCTTGGGGAATGACTTCCAGGTCGAGCGCGCCGCTCGAATCAAGGCAACAGTCGGCTGGCATGATCTTCTCGGGCAGCGTTTTCAACCGCGAGCCGGTCGCGATGATCGCGTTCTTGAACTTCAGCCGGGTCACGTCGCCGCCTTCAATCCGCACGGTGCCGGAGTCTTCAAAGCGGGCGGTGTCCTGAATCACGCGTACGCCGCGTTTCTTGGCCAGGGTCTTGATGCCGCCGCAGAGTTTGTCCACGACCGCCTGTTTCCAGCCGCGGAGCCGGTCGATGTCAATCTTGGGCTCGGCGAAGGTGACGCCGAAGTCTTTGGCCAATGCGGCGGATTCGATCAGATGGGCGACGTGCAGGAGTGTTTTGGAGGGGATGCAGCCCGCGCGGAGGCAGATACCGCCGAGCAGGGGGCTCTTTTCGACGATGGTCGTTCGCAGCCCGAGGTCCGCGGCCCGAAAGGCGGCGACATACCCGCCGGGCCCGCCGCCGATAACAAGCACGTCCGTTTGTTCCGTGAGTTCACTGGCTGCCATGTAAATTCCTTGCACGGGAAAATACTCGCTGTAGGCGACGGATGGAAGTGTTACCTAGAGCTGAGTTGGAACAGAGAGGAAGTCCGCCATCACGGTGTCGGCCACCAGCAGGCCCGCGCGGGTGAGTCGGAGGCCGGCGTCATCCGCCTCCAGCAAGCCGGTCTTGACGTGCCGCTCCACCGCCGCGGCAAACAACTCGGCGGGGTCAGTTCCGTATCGCTCCTGAAAACGTCGTCGCTCGAGCCCGGCCGTCAGCCGCAGGGCGAGCATGGCCGATTCGCGTACACGGCGTTCGGGCGGCAGTTGCTCCTGCTCGCTCCATGGTGAACGGCCTTCATTGACCGCTTGCACGTACGCCGCCGTATCCGCGACGTTCTTGTAGCGCACTTCGTCGATGAAGCCCGCGGCGGACGGGCCGAGACCGAGATAGGGCTCGTTGTGCCAGTACCGCAAGTTATGTCGGCACTCCGACCCAGGCCGCGCGAAATTGCTAATCTCGTATTGTGGCAGTCCCGCCGCCGGCAGGGTCTCCAGGGTCAGCTCGTACATCTCCGCTTCGAGGTCGTGATCGACGCGGCGGACAAGGCCGGCCTCGAGCCGGCGGCGCAGCGGCGTGCCCGGCTCATAGGTCAAACCGTAGCACGAAAGGTGCTCGGGTTCGAGGGCGAGCGCCGCTTGCAGGCTTTGCAGCCACGACCTGGGCGTCTGTTCGGGGATACCGAAGATCAAGTCCAGGTTGACCTGGCGGATTCCGGCTCGGCGACAGGTCATCACCGTCTCTGCCACCTGAGCGGGTTGATGCGTCCGCTCGAGCACCCGCAACTCCGTCGCATTGAAACTCTGCGCCCCGATCGAGACGCGCTGAACGCCGGCTGCCGCGAGTACCGCCGCCACGCCCTCCGGCACGGTGGCCGGATTCGCCTCGACGGTGAATTCCAGTTCATTCCGTGGTGCCGCGTACCGGCGCAGCCCACGCAGCAGCCGCTCCAACTCGCTCGGCGGCAAGACCGTGGGCGTACCCCCGCCCACATAGATCGTATCAAAGCAAAACGGCCGCTCGGCGGCGTAATACGCCAATTCATGCAACAGCGCATCCACCAACGGCGTGACCGCCGCCGGGTCGAGCACCCGCGAATAGAAGTCGCAGTAGCCGCACCGGCTCCGGCAAAACGGGACGTGGACGTAGAGCGATCGGCATGGAGCGGGCGTTGTCATCGCCTGGGCTTTCCCGTAGCATATCAGATCACATATGACCCGCATCATACTCTGCGGTGCGATCTGGGTTGGTGCAATGCCGTGGAAAAAGGGTCTGACCGCGCTTCGGCTAAGCGAGGAACGATTGGCATGAATGTCGTTTTGGTGATGTTTAAGGATGAAGAACGGCGTGAGTTTCCAATGGCCGAGGAGGTCATGACCCTCGGGCGGCGGCAGGATTGCCATCTGCGCATACCGACGCGGGACGTATCACGCCGGCATTGCGAGTTATTGATCGAGAAGAGGGGCCTGGTAGTCAAGGATCTCGGCAGCTCCAACGGCACGTTCGTGAACGGCAAGCGGATCGCGGAGACTGAGCTCGTCCCGGGGGATCACCTGCGGATCGGACCGGTCACGTTTATCGTTCAGATCAACGGCAAGCCGGCTGACATAAAACCGGAGAAAGGTGCCATTGAGGCCGACGTTACCCCCACCGCCGGGCCCTCGGACGACGAAGACACCTTCGATCTTACCGATGCCGATTTCGATTTGGAAGACCCGATTTCCGCACTGGACGAACCGGACGAAGACGAAGCCGACATGCCCTGACACTCCGCCTCAAAAGTCGGTGCCGGCCGGGTAGTGTAGCGGCCGGGCGGGCAATGTAGCGGCCGGGCTCCGTACCGGCCGTAGAACGTGGGGAAATGCACGTTCGCAACCACGGCCGGTACGGGGCCCGGCCGCTACAGGGCTCGGCCGGTACGGGGCCCGGCCGCTACAGGACTTCTGCGGCGGACTGTTGAGCAAGGACTTGCATGCCACGCAAACGGCCCACACGCCGGGTCCCGGCACGTACCCGCCGGCTGATAGTCGGGCTGACGCTGTGTGGACTCGTCTTGGCAACACCCCTCGCTCTGGGATTGGCGGCGACTTGCCGCCCGACCTGGTACCGCCCCGCCTCGATCGATCGGGCGCGCTTGCGGGACGACAAACGTGAGCTGGTCAATCTGCTGGACCGGATCGGCGCGGCTCTGAATGAACGTCGCCGCATCAATTTTCAACTCCAAGAGGATCAGGTGAATCGTTGGATCGTCGCCCGGGCCGAGATGTGGCCCGAAGCGGCCATCGACCTTGGTCCACTGCAACATCCGCAGGTCTCGTTTCTTGATGACGGCGTCCGCATCGCGGCCTTGATGGAGCAACACGGCCTGCGAGCTGTGATTTCGGTAACGTTCCGGGTGGATGTGACCATTGACGAGATACGTATCAACTATGACTCGGCCCGACTTGGAGCGCTCCCGGTCCCCCGCGGTTGGCTTTCCGACTGGATGGCCCAAATGCCCATTGCGGATCACGTCATCCGCGATTCCGGCCCTGACGGAACCATCGTTCTCCAGAATGATTGGATCTGGCCGAACGGCAAGCGGCGATATCGCGTGGCTGATCTCAGAATATCCGCTGGCCAGGCCAATGTCGTGCTGGAACCGTTGCCGGGAGGACCGTGACGGCCGCTACATTATATTGAAGAGCCGCGGGCTTTAGCCCGCGCGGACTGAAGTCCGCGGCTCGGCGGGAGCCTCGCCCTCCCCACGGCCGGTACGGGGCCCGGCC
>JAGMDK010000204.1 GCA_023128695.1 Phycisphaerae bacterium | reverse complement strand
CACAGAAGGAGCGACAGATGGCTGGAGATTACATCCCCGCTGGTGACGCCCATTTCCACGCTTGGCAGAACAACTTCATCGTGTACGTCAACAACCACCTGGCCGACCTGGGGCTCGTGGCCGGTGACGTGGTGGACCTCAACGCCACCGCCGCGACGTGGACGACCGACTACCCAGCACACACTGCTGCCCAGACCGCTGCCCAGGGCGCTCGGCAGGCCAAGGATGGCGCCCGCGACGGGTTCCAGGACGTCATCCGCCCGCTGGTGCGGCGGCTCCAGGCCAGCCCGGACGTGGACGACAGCGAGCGGGCCGCGATGGGGATCACCGTGCCCGACCGCGAGGGCACGCCCGAGGGTCCGCCCAAGACCCGCCCGGTGGTCAGCGTGGACACCAGCCAGCGGCTCCAGCACACGATCGCGTTCGCCGACGAGTCCACGCCGACGCGCAAGGCCAAGCCGGACGGCGTCATGGGCGCCGAGATCTGGGTCAAGGTCGGCGACCCGCCGCCGACCGGCCCGAGCGAGCTGAGCTTCCTGTCGGTCGACACGCGCACGCCGTACGTGGCCGACTACCCCGGCGAAGACGGCGGCAAGACCGCCCACTACATACTCTCCGCTGGGTCGCCATGACCGGCGAGAAGGGCCGTGGAGCGAGACGGCGAGCGCGACGATTGGGGCGTAGCTGTGCAGTCAAATCAGGTGGAGGTTCATCGTGACCAGTAACGAACTGTTTCCCATCGAGCGCGAGATTCTGGAAAAGCTGAAAGAAGCCACTCAACGTTTGAAGGACGAAGGATCGGCACGAAAGTGGACGACGGCCTTCAAAGAAACGCTAAAGGAACTCGGCGAAGGGCGCGGCCTAGCAGTGTGGGGAAGCTTTTCCGACGACCCGGATAACAGCGAATGGCTCTGGGACATAACGTGGGCGGATTGTCCCAAGGACAGCGAGGGCCGCTACAGTTGGCGTGGCCTGCGCCAAGTCGTTTTGGCGTGCGAGATCGAATGGAAGCCGGATGGCGACTGGCTGCTTGAAGATTTCCTCAAGCTCACCGTGTGCAACGCGGCCTACCGTGTGTTTGTGTTTACGCAGGTGCCAAATAACCTTGAAAAGTGGTTCGACATGCTCATGGACGCTTGCCCCGGGTCGCGCGGGTATCGCTACTTGGCCATCGCCGTCCCGAACACCGTAGGCGGCAAGGTCGAATACCGCGCGTGGACCCTGTGACGCTACGGCAGCCGTAGCGCGACGGCCGCGAGCTTCGCGATACCTGGAGCCTCGGCTATCAGGAAACCGGTTGAGCATTTGACCGTTTAACGGGCCGCAGGTGTAAGGCACAAGGTGCTCCAGACAGTTAGGATACTTGCCATCGGCCTATACAATCCAAATGCTGTCAGCCGTGGCGGTCCACTGGCGGTCGGGGATCGCGCGGGCGTTCCGACGGGAGAAGTTACAATGCACACACATCCGTGTAGCACAGGTCGGCGTTTCACGAGGACTTCCCTCTATATTGCTTTGTCGAGCGTTGTCCTTTTGGCGGGTTGCCCGTTCGCGGGACTGCTGTCAGGCATGTTGCCCGGCCTTCCGCCGTACAAGATCGCCGGCGCGGACGGGAATCGCATGCTCTTTGTTGAACAGGAGGGGCTTGACGAAGTTATCGCCTTTTCGGAGGGCGCCCCACCCGCAGCGCGTAATCTGCTCGCGGTGGACCTGGAAACGCTGACGAGTGAGATCATCTTGTCGGACATCGCGGCCCCCGCCAGCGACATCGTCACAAACGGGCGCTGGGTCGCCTGGGTCGATCACGTGAAGAAGGCGGTCGAGGTCCGCGACCTCGATAGCGGCGCGGAATCAAGCTATTTCGAGGAACTGGTAGCGAGCGGGGAGGAGTTGACCGTGCGGCAACTCGCCGGCGACCGACTGGTCATCCATCGCTGCACCACGGGATACCCCCATCCAGGTGGTCCACAGTACGAGTTCATCGTGCTGGACCTCGTCACGGGCGCCGAAACGCACATCTCTGACAGTTGGCGTTACGCCACCTTCGCCATCGATGATGACTACTTCGCCCTGATGACCGACACATCCACCAACGTCGCGCCGCTCGGACTCGAACTGACGACGAACATTGATCTCGTCAACCTCGGCACCGGCGAGCGGCAAACCATCGCACCCGATCTCCGCGTCACCGGTGACGGCTACGCTTCCCGTTTGTTCATCGTCAACGCCCAGGTCATCTGGCAGAAATTCAAGCCCGGCGGGTTCCAGAGCCAGGTTAACAGCTACGATATCGCGACGGGGACGACCACCACACTCGCCGACGACTTCAATCCGCCCGGCGGCGACCGCCACTGGCTGCGTGACGTGAGTGGCGAACGGATGCTGGTCGAATTGCAAATGGGGCATCCGCTGCTGGGCGAGACGATTTCGTTCGAGTTGCGTACGTTCGCCGGCGACACCGTGACAATCGTCGAGTTTCCGAATACCGCCACGCAGCCACGCTCGTTCGACCCGCAGCCGCGGTTCGTCGGCAATCTTGCGGTCTGGACCGACCCGTACACGGGCGAGTTCGTGATCTACAATCTGGAGAGCAATACAACCGAACGCTTCGCCCCGGGGTTATAGTTCGTAGATGTTCTCTGTGCTTGCAAGGTGTTATTCGTTGTTTTCATTGACAGCCTCCTTGACAGGTATTACAGATTATTGGCGACTCTCGCTGTTAATGCGTCGGCGACTGTGAGTGCCGTGCTTCCGCTGACATCAGGCCAATGACCCAGCTGCCATGCTTGAGTTGGTTACGT
>JAGMDK010000203.1 GCA_023128695.1 Phycisphaerae bacterium | reverse complement strand
GACACGGCCGTGCCACCCATCGTCCTATTCTTCCCGCGGAGCGTCGGTTGGCTCATCTTCCGGCGCCGGCTCGGCAGACGAGGCCGGCACCTCCGCGATCGCCGTCGGCTCCGCGCTCGGCATCGGTGCCTCGGCCGGCGAGCCGACCTCCAGGGACACCTCGGCGGGGGCCGCTACTTCAGCAGGCACCTCGGCCGGCACCGGTTCCTCCGCGTCAGCCACGGCCGGAGCCGGTTTCTCAGCCTCCGCCTCGGCCGGAGCCGGTTTCTCCACGTCAGCCTTGGTCGGCGTCGCTGCCTTTGCAGCTTTCTCGGCCGGGATCGGCGACCTTTCAACGACTCCCCGCTCGCGGCCACGACCGTAGCGGTCGTCGTCATATCGGCGACCGTCACCGGCCGGCGCCAGGGCCGTCTCCGGGGTGTGAGCCTTCAGTTCGGCCAGCCGCACTTCCGTGAGACCGTCCGCCCGCAGCACGAGCAGTCGCAGGATCGACTCGCTGAGCCGCGCATCCCGCTCCAGGTCGTCGATCCGCTCGGACGGGGCTTCCAGGTAGGTCAGCACGTATGTGCCGCGCTTGCGCCGCTTGATTTCGTAGGCCAGCTTCCGTTCGTCGAATTTGACACACACCAGCAGCTCAGCGCCAATGCGGTCGCACAGCCGACGCACTTCCCGCTCGATGTCCGCCCAATCCCGCGTCACGGCGTTGTCAAACAGGAACATCGCTTCGTATCGTTTCAAGATGATTCTCCTTCCGCTGGGGATTCGTCCGCGGTTTTTCTCGACCGCGTTTCCCCGTCTCGTCTGCGATTGTATTTATTCATCGCCGCCGCCGTCCCGCTCGTTAGCCAGCACTCGACGGCCTCGGCGGCAGAGTTCACGGCGGCGTCAATCAGCGGACGCTCCTCCGCCTCAAAGCGGCTCAGGACGTACTCCACCGTCGCGTCGCGGTGGACCTTGCCGATGCCGATCCGCAGGCGGGGGACTTCGTCGGTGTTGAAATGCCGCAGCACGTCACTGAGCCCCTTGTGCCCGCCGGCGGAACCTGCCGGTCGCACCCGCAACTGCCCGACGGCCAAATCCAGATCGTCGTGCACCACCAGCACGTCGGACGTCGCCAGCTTGTAATACCGCCACGCCGCGGCCACGCTCTGTCCGCTGAGATTCATATATGTCGCCGGCTTGAGCAGCATGATCGACTCGCCGCCGCGCTGCGCCTGCCCCAGCAGCCCCTGGAAGCGGCGTTCGTAGCGCGTCACCTCGCTCGCCCACCGCCGAGCCAACTCGTCCACCACCAGAAAGCCGACGTTGTGGCGTGACTCGGCGTAGCGCGGGCCGGGGTTGCCCAGACCGGCAATCAACTTCACGATTACTCTCCAACTGCATCCTCGGTATCCTCAAATGCTCCGTCAGTCAGCGCTTGATGGGATAGTGTGCCACTGCTCTTGAGCAGTGTTTCTTAACAATCTCGATGCACTCAGTGGAGCGGAGCACTGCTCAAGAGCAGTGGCACACTTTCCGATCGATACGCAACTCATCAAAGCATTACTGACATAGCACTAGGACAGTATCCCAATCCGCAATCCACAGTCCACAGTCCGCAATCCGCAATCCGCAATCCGCAATCCACAATCCGCAATCCGCAATCGACTACTCTCCGCCTTCACCCTCGGCGTCCTCCTTAGGACCCTTGCCGATGACCTCGGGCTCCGCCGCAGCTTCGGCTGCCTCGTGGATCGCCTCGATCTCGGCCGCGGTGGCGCCGCGTGGCGGATGGATGACCGCCACGATGTCGTCCGGCTCGTGGAGGATATTGACGTTCGACGGCAACTCTATCTCCTTCACGTGCAGCGCGTCGTTGAGGCCGAGATGATCGATCCGAATCCGGATATCGTCCGGGATCTGGAGCAGCAGGCACTCGACGTCCAGCTCGGTGATGACGTGCACGAGGTTGCCGCCATGCGCCTGGCCGATGGGGGTGCCGCGCAGCTCGATCGGCACCTTGACCTGGACGCGTTCGTTGGGGTCCACCCGCATCAGGTCCACGTGGATGGGGTCCTTCTGAAGGTGATCGAACTGTACGTCCTTGATCAGGTATTGCCGCTCCTGGCTTTCGATCTTCAGACTGATCACGTGCGCCGTGTGCTCGATTGCCAGCACCGTGTCGTGCAGCGAGAGGGAGACCAGTTCGGGCTCCTGGCCGTGCCCGTAGATCACCGCCGGCACCTGCCCGCGATGACGCAGGCGTTTGTTGGTGTGTTTGCCGCCGGTCTTCCGCGTTTCACCTTTGATCGTTGCAATTTCCATACTTCGACTCCATTGCCTCGCCACGGCCGACTGCCGGTCGCGGGCGTCGTTCTCATTTCGTCACAGCTCAGCCGTTTGCAAGAAGCTTTCAGCGGTCAGCTTTCAGCGGTCAGCCATTCGCGCTGTACGGCGGTCAGGTTCCTAGCCTCGCTCATGTTCTCGTGATGCTCCAATTTATATGTTATGGGTGACATTCGGTCGTTAATGCTCGGCTTTTGGCTGATCGCTGATTGCTGACCGCTGAATGCTTACCTCATTTCATGAACAGGCTGCTGACCGATTCGTGCCGATGTATCCGCCGAATGGCCTCGCCCATCAGTTCGCTGACCGACAGGACGGTCGGGTTCGGCAATCGTTTCCGCATCTCCTCTGAAATGGGGATTGTGTCGGTGACGGCCAGGTGATCGATCGAGGCCGCGCTCAAACGCTCCACCGCCGGCCCGCAAAATACGCCATGAGTGGCGGCGACGATGATCTGCCGGGCGCCGTGGTCACGCACGATCTGGCAGGCCTTCGTGACCGTGCCGGCCGTCGCGATGATGTCGTCGATCATCAGCACGGTCTTGTCCTTCACGTCCCCGATGATGGCCATCGCTTTCGTTTCCTCCCCGCTGATTCGCCGCTTATCGATAACGGCCAACTCGCCGCCCAGATGATTGGCGTACACACGCGCCCGCTTGATGTTGCCAACATCGGGGCTGACCAGCGTCAGCGGCCCAAGGTCCAGCGACAGCATGTGGGCCGAGAGCACCGGCTCAGCCGAGAGATTGTCCACCGGAATGTCAAAAAAGCCCTGAATCTGAGCGGCGTGCAGATCGAGCGTCAGCACGCGGTCGGCCCCCGCCGTGGTCAGCAGATTGGCGACCAATTTCGCGGTGATCGGCACCCGCCCCTCATCCTTGCGATCCTGCCGGGCGTAGCCGAAATACGGCATCACCGCCGTGATCCGCTGGGCCGAGGCCCGCTTCAGGCAATCGATGAAGATCAACAGCTCCATCAGGTTGCGATTCGCCGGCGGACAGGTCGACTGCACGATAAAGGCGTCGCAGCCGCGGACGTCGTCGAGCAGCTTGAGCGAGATTTCGCCGTCCGGGAAGTCCACGACCTGTACCTGCCCCAGGGGCGAGCCGAGGTACTCCGAAATCCGCTCGGCCAGACCGTCGTTGCCGCGGCCGGAGAAGAGGCGCAGGTTGATCATGCGTGGCCTCCGCTAACAGGGGCGAGCGTGGCGTTGTCCGCCACGACCGTGCTTCCGTTCAGATGAACAAACGAGCCGATCCGACAATTGGAGCCGATCCGCGCTGGTCCGTCGATGTGGACGAACGGCTGGATCACTGTATCGCGGCCGATCGTGGCGCGGGCGTCGATCCAGGTGTTGGCCGGGTCTATGATCGTCACGCCGTCGTTCATCAGTCGATCCAGAATTCGGGTCCGCATCACAGCATTGACCTGGGCCAAGTGCTGCCGCGAGTTGATGCTGTAAATATCCTCCGGCCGAACCGACGAAATCGCCACCGCCTTTTTGCCCGCTTCGATCATCAGTGCCAGGCAGTCGGTTATGTAGTACTCGTTCTTGACGTTGTTCGGCTTGATTTGGTCGAGTGCCGCTAGCAGATCGGGAACCTGGAAACAGTAATAACTCGGATTGACCTCGCGAATCTCGCGCTGCTCGGGCGTGCAGTCCCCGTGCTCGACGATGCCCAGCAGCTTACCCTCCGCGTCCCGCCAGATGCGGCCGTAGCCGGTCGGATCGTCCAGGACGGCGGTCGCCAGCGTGGCCACTGATTGCTCGGCCAAATGCGTGTCGAGCAGTTCTCGAATCGTCTCGCTACGGATGAGAGGACCATCGCCACAAAGGATTAGCGCGTGGTCATACTCTTTGAGTTGCTCACGGCAGACCATGACGGCGTGACCGGTCCCGAGCCGCGGAGATTGCTCGATCCAGGTGATGCCGTCCTCATCGGCGAAGGCCTCGATGACAAGGTCCTTTCCGTGACCGACCACGGCCAGGCAGTCGCGGACGCCGGCTTGGTGGCAGGCGTCGAAGACGTACGCCAACATCGGCCGACCGCAGATCTCGTGCAGAACCTTGGGCAGGGTGCTCTTAAGGCGCGTGCCCTGACCAGCGGCGAGTATGACGGCGGCGATCCGCGGCTTATCCACTCGGTTCTCCAAAGCGGTCACGTTCAATAGCTACCCGGCCTGGACTTGAACCAGGAATGCCAGGACCAAAACCTGGTGTGTTACCATTACACCACCGGGTAACGGGCGGGATGTCTTATCACAATCCGAGGCCCGCGCGTCGCCATGCAAAACGAATGCACGTTGTGGACCCGCTCGGGAGCCTGCGCCGCCGGCCGTGATACCGGCGGCCCACCGTGGCCCTTAGCCACACGCCCCTTGCGAACGGGCATAACACTCCGGCCGCGACGAATGCCGGAACACAATAATATAGTGGGATGATATTGTAGGTGTCAATGGCGCTTGGGAAGCTAGTCGCTGATAGATATACTATTTGATAGATGGTCATCCTCTGGATTGTCGAGACGAGTTATCATCCAGGCGGCCTGCCACGATGAGGCTGAAGAGCATGCGCGAGGTGAAAACACTGACAGTCTGGACGATCGGGCACGGTGCCGTTGAAATGGACGAGTTCGTTACAGTGCTGCGCTCTCAAGGGATCGACACTTTGGTGGACGTGAGAAGCGCCCCATACAGCCGCTATGCGCCGCAGTTCAACCGCGAAATACTTGAGCAGGCGGCTCGACATCATGGCATCACTTACGTCTACTACGGGGGTGAGTTGGGAGGCGAACCGTCTGATAACTCTTTGCTGCTGAGAAACGGCAAGCCCGATTACGCCCAAATGGAGGCGGCCGAGCCGTACCGGCAGGGCATCGAAGCGCTCAAACGACTTGCGGCGAGCGAATGCGTGTGCTTAATGTGTTCGGAGGAAGACCCCCTCCGTTGCCATCGCTCCTTGCTAATCGCCGAGACACTCCAACGCGAAGGCATCGGAGTCGTTCACCTCCGTAACGATGGTACGACTGAAACACACGCGGAGCTCGTGAAGCGGCGCACCGGCGGGCAACTGACACTTTTTTAAGGTTACCACGTGCGACTATACACGATTGGATTCTCGGGGAAAGCAGCGGAGGAGTTCTTTGAGAAGCTCTTGGACGCTGGAGTGTCGCTGGTGCGAAAATCCTTTCTCGCACCCCTCTCAGTAGGCCTTCCTTCCCGTTTGTTTGCAGAGACGGGAATGGATTCCCGCAAGCTCGGGTGCGAGATAGGAATCTCGCACCAGCGAGGATTCACGCACCAGCGGCGCCAACAGCCCCAGCGGGGCGACAGTCGTTAGCCGGGGGCGCAAGCCCCCGGACTAGGCGGCCCGGGAGCACCAGCCCCAGCGGGGCGACACATGCGGCTTGGATCTTCGGCCTTTTCTTTCGCCCCGCTGGGGCTCGCGTCCCGCTACCAACGCTCCCGGGGGCTGGCGCCCCCGGCTAACAACTTCCGCCCTTTCAGGGCTATCATCCGCAACGGGTCATACCAACAATTCATCCAAAATCCAACCCTGCCAAAACTGTCATGCAGCCCCGAATCTGCTCCTCCTTTGGAAGCCGTAAGACGAAGGAGCCACTATCGAAGCTACACTGGACAACACATGTTTTCTGAGGCTATGCTGCTTGGGTTCATAGTCGGCAATTGGTGATAATCGAGCATCATGATATGACTGAGCACGAGAAGACTCAAAAACACGCCCCGAAAGTCTTTGTTTCTTACGCACATGAGAATCCGGACCACAAGAACTGGGTGAAATCGCTCGCGACTGGGTTGCGGGCTGGTGGGATCGATGCATTGCTGGATGAGTGGAAGGTTGCCCCCGGTGAAGATTTTACTCTTTTCATGGATGAGATTCGAACTTGTGATTGAGTTCTCCTAGTGTGTACACTAGCCTACGCACGAAAGTCGAACGAGGGAGAAGGCGGCGTCGGCTACGAACGATCCGTGATTACCGCTGAGTTAGCTAAGAAGATCGCAACCGCAAAGTTCGTTTGTATCTTGCTCTCTGGACCTTCGAGTGATGCTATACCGACATTTGCTCAGAGTCGTCGTTACATAGATTTCCGAGATGACTCAGAATTCGAGGTGCGCCTGGAGGAGCTTCTACGCACTCTGCACAAGGCGCCGGCTGATCCAGAACCTCCATTGGGCAAGAATCCTTTTGCCAAGGAATCACAGCTTTCCGACGAAATCGTTAGATATCACGACAATCAGACTAATGAGACTGACAATTCCGCGGGTGAGGAGCTTGCCCGAAAGGCGGCGATTCTGCTTTCATATAAGGACATGTTGGGCTGGAAACGCCTGCTAAGAAAAACTCGAAGTGGTGTTGAACCCAATCTGCAAGCGTGGAGAGAAAGAATTCAGAACGAGACAATCACGGAGGATAAATGGCCTGCCTTTTTCAACGAGGGTGTCGAAGTATGCGAGCCGCTTCTCATTCTCGCATTAACAGCTGTCGATTCAGAAATTGACTCTATTAGAGATCAACGCGCTTTGATCGATGATTTCATAAACATGGAGGATTGGAATCGTTCTGGTAGCACCGTTGTAGTATCCATGCCTTACGCGCTTGCCTTCGTTTATCATTATGTTCTTGGTGCTTTTCTCGTTGGCGGAAACAAACACAACGAGGCGATTCATCTGCTATCTATGAAAGTTAGTGATCCACGCCAGAATCGCGCACGTAAACTATGGCAGATTCATGGATTGATGGGTTGGGTACGATCCCTTGAGGGAGGTCACTGTTTAAGAAGCTGGGAGTATCTCGGTCGTATATATGAATCGAGGCCTTGGCCAAAACAATTTTTCCACACACAGAAGTATTTCACAGATTCTTTATGTGCTTACACGATGATTGCATCAATGATCGAACTGGGCTCGTTTCTTGCTGAATATAATACACAAGAACCGTTAAAAACAGATATGGAGCTTGATGTACCTCCGCTTTTTGCTATAGATCCTGTGTCAAGACTCGAAACAGATATTGAAGTAATTGTTAACAAGGCCATGCCCAATCGTTCTATCGTTAATGACATCGCAACTGCCGTAGGTACGGACACTGAGATTATCTACAACGCATGGCCATCCTGGTTTGAGCAGTGGGACAGTTTTCTCGGTAGAATAGGTGGCTATCAATATAGTCTCGCAGATTATCTGAGTGATCACAAGCAACAACCACCCGAACTACCAAAGTGAACCATTGTCACGGTACTGTTCATCTGGCTAACGCGAATAAAACACAACATGTAGCGGTGCTGAATAGCCGCATGCGCCTGCACATACCGGTCATTACTACGCCGCTGATTTTGATGCCGGAGGAGTGACGGTGAGCAAAGCGACACGATGGGTAGAGGATCCGGTCGTGGCGGAAGTTCGCTCGATCCGCGCGGAGCTATGGCGTGAGGCGGGTGGGACGGTATCCGGCCTGATCCGGCTCATCGAGAAACGTAGACCGACCAAGCGCGAGCACAATCCTGCCAGGAGCAAACGTATGGGGCGTCGTGCTTGAGCCTTGAGCACGACCGCGTGCCACGGCTCTTGAGCAGTGCCCAGGCTGAAACGGGCCGAAAATTTGGGATGTCCCCTTTTCTGCCGGCCCAGCTTGCGTACCATCATAGACACTATGCCTCAGAGCGAGCTCGAGCGCTGCCCCGTCTGCTCAGGTGACCTCGGCCAGCGGCCGCCGCCGAATCACTGCCCAGAGTGCGGCTTTGCATATGACGAGCAGACCCGCGTCTGGCGGTCCGGCGAAACCTGGGCGCGGCTCGCCGTCATTTACGCGCTGGTGGGCCTCGTGATCGGCGTCGTCGTGGCGACACTCTACCGCGTGAGTCTTGACCGAGTCCCGAATCCGACTCTCACCCTGCTCTGTGCCGTCATCGCGCCGGCCGTCGGACTCGTGTTCCGCCGCGGGCTCGGCGGGCGGATCACCGGGCGTTTCGTGGCGCTAACGCCCAGCGGCATAATGGTCGGCACGCGGAGTCGCCCACTCCTCATACCATGGTCGGATTTCAACCGGCTGGTCGAACGCCGGGGGATCACCCGGATTCAGCGCCACGGCACCAGCATCCTGGTCGCGCTCGATGACATTTTCGCCAACGAGGAAGAGAAGGTGAGCTTTCGGAACGAATTAACTCGTGCATCCAAGCGTTATCGGCAGGCCCAGCAAGGCTACAATCTCTCCGCTGATGTCCTCTGAACGCGCTGACCCCGGCCCGCTCCTCCGCGCTGAAGAACTCCGGACGCACTTCGCCGTGCGGGGCGGCGGCTTCGGTTCGCCGCGGCGGATTCTGAAAGCCGTCGATGGCGTGTCGTTCGAGTTGCGGCGGGGCCGCACCCTCGGGCTGGTCGGCGAGAGCGGTTGTGGGAAGTCCACCCTCGCCCGCTCGATCCTGCGACTCGTCCCGATTACCGCCGGCCAGGTGTTTTTCGCCGGCCAAGACGTGTTTGCCCTGCCGCGCCGCGACCTGCGCCGCCTGCGACGAACCATGCAGATTATTTTTCAAGACCCCGTCGGCAGCCTCAATCCCCGCCTCCGCGTCGAAACCATCGTCGGCGAAGCCCTCCGCGTACACGGGCTCGTCAAGACCGCCCGTCAGGCCCGCGAGCGACTCGCCGAGTTGCTCATTCGCGTCGGCCTGTCCCCCGACGACCTGCTCCGCTACCCGCACGAGTTCTCCGGCGGCCAGCGGCAACGCATCGGGATCGCGCGGGCCCTGGCGCTCGAACCCAGCTTGATCGTGTGCGACGAGCCGGTCTCCGCCCTGGATGTATCGATCCAGGCACAAATCCTGAATTTGCTGGCGGATTTACAACGCGATTTCGGCCTGAGCTACATCTTCATCGCCCACAACCTGGCCGTCGTGCAACATATCAGCGACGAAGTGGCCGTCATGTACCTGGGCCGCATCGTGGAGCAATGCCCCGCCGCCGAGTTGTACCGCGACCCTCGGCACCCCTACACGCGGGCCTTGCTCGCGGCGGCTCCTCGTCTGGCAGGCCCGAACGGGGCGACAAGGAACACTCCGCTTCTCTCAGGCGAACCGCCGAGCCCAATTGACCCGCCCGCCGGCTGTGCTTTCCACCCGCGTTGTCCGCTGGCCGAGCCGCGTTGTCGGGTGGAACCGCCCCAATTGCACGCTCGCGCCGGCTTGCCGGGCACGCACTTAGTGGCGTGTCATCTTGCCGAGCAGTCCCATAACGCGCAGGATTTGCGTCCCTGAGGCTTCTGTTCCGTCAACCAATTTGCGGGTTCGAACGAGCGGGAAGGCGAGGCTCCTGCGGGCGGGCGAGGCTCCTGCGGGATGGCGAGGCTCCTGTGGGCGGGTGAGGCCCCTGTGGGAGGGCGAGGCTGCTGCGGGCGGGTGAGGCTCCTGTGGGAGGGCGAGTCTGCTGCGGGCGGGCGAGGCTCCTGTGGGAGGGCGAGGCTCCTGCCGAGCCGTACGTTCGATTACTTCCGAATCACGTGTCAGACCGCCATGATCTCTTTTGACTTCTCTTCCACCAGTTTGTCGATCTGTTTGCAATATTCGTCGGTCGACTTCTGGATTTCCTCTTGACCGGTCTCCACGTCGTCCTCGGTGAGGGTCTTCGCTTTCTTCTCGACTTCCAACGCCTTGTTCGCATCCCGGCGGGCGTTCCGCACCGCCACTTTCTGCTGCTCGGCGAGTTGCTTGATGTGCGCGACCAACTGGTTTCGGCGTTCGGTCGACAAGGGGGGCACCGGGAGGCGGATTATTTTCCCGTCACTTTGCGGGTTGATGCCGATTTCGCTCTTCTCGAGCGCCCGTTGAATATCCTTCAGCGTGCCCGGATCGAACGGTTTGATCACGATGATGTTTCCCTCGGCCACCGCCAGGTTCGCCAATTCTTTTAGCGACATGGTGGAGCCATAGGACTCGACCTCGACCTTGAGCGTGTCGATCAGTCCGGTCGTGGCGCGTCCCGTCCGCACGGAGCGGAACTCCAGTTTGAGGAATTCCGCCGCCTTTTCCATCCGCTCTTCGGCTTCGAGCAATACGTCATCCAACGCCATCGGTGCTACTCCCGCGACCGGCACATGTCCACACCATATTAAAACAATACGAACCCCCAAAGCATACCGGCGTCCGGCCCCCCCCTCAACCGGCAGCGTGCTCGCCGGGGAAGCAGGGGTCCGTGACAGAATCTGCGA
>JAGMDK010000202.1 GCA_023128695.1 Phycisphaerae bacterium | reverse complement strand
GCCCTGGGTTGGTGAGGTGTAGCCCAGCGAGCCCCCGCAGGGGGCGACGGAAGTGCGAGCCTGCGTGTTGTGTTCAAAACAGGCTTCCACGAGTGTGGGCGCTTCCGTCGCCCCTTTCAGGGGCTGGCACCAACATGGGCTCTGTCAACCCAGGGCTCGCTGCGCTTCGCCCTGGGCTTTATTCCGTCGTCCGCTCCGCGGACTACCGAAGACCCTTGCGGCAGCCACGGAATCTTCGCGGGGCGTGAAGAAATCGATCGTTTGCATTACAGTGAGGTGCTTGATTATTTTTCTGTAGAAATCAAGTCCACGTCTTGACTCAGCTCTCAATAACCACTAAACAGTTATTGGTGTTGCCGGTTGGGAAACGCGGTTGCCGGCAGTTCGTATGCCATTATCCTTTCAGATGGAGAAAACGTCATGGCAAAAGCGAAGAGACGTAAGGTGGTTGCGAGGAAGAAGGTCATCAAACGCGGTCGCCGCGTCAAGAGAACAGCGCCGAGACGCCGACTCGCGGGTGAAGATCACGCCGTCAGCAGTCTCAAAGCCTATGCGACTGAGTTGATCGCACAACGTTCGGAGTTGGAGCAGAAAATCGAGGCTGTTGAGCAGGCTTTGGGAGTGATGGGAGCGGCAGCCCCGCGCGGCCGTGCCGTCGCCCGCCCGGCAGCGCGGCGCGCGACGAAGCGCGGCATCAAGGGCCGTCCGCGGCCCGGCTCGCTGAAGGAATTCATCCAGAACGTGATGACCGGCAGGAAAGTCATGACCGTCAAGGCCATTACCGATGCGGTCCTGGCCTCCGGCTACAAGACCAATAACAAAACTCTTGCCAAGAGCGTCGGCATCGCGCTGACCGAGATGCCGGGCGTCAATAAAATCGCCCGCGGCAAGTTCCGCCGCAGGTAAGGCGGCGCCGGCGTGAAAATGTAGCGGCCGGGCTCCGTACAGGCCGTAGAATAGTGGGAAACATATACCCACGACAACGGCCGGTACGGAGCCCGGCCGCTACAGGACTATTGCGACGGACTGTTAAGCTTTGGAGGGGAGCTTCGAGTCAACGCTCGTAGGTTCCCACCAATTCGCCCTCGGCCAGAACGTGTCCTTGCATGGCGGCCAGCAATTCATCCTTCGTTAGTCCCGCCGCGACCAATAATGCCGAGTCCAGAGCATAGAGCTTGAAATGGTAATGGTGCGTGCCGTGCCCCGGTGGCGGCATCGGGCCGCGATATCCGATCGTGGGCCACGAGTTCTTGCCTTGAAGCGTGCCGGCCGGGTCGCTCAGCTTCTCCGACGTGTCGACACCTTCCTTCAAACCCTCCGCGCCCGCGGGGATCTTGTAAATCACCCAATGTACCCACGGCTCCGGCCGCGGCGCGTCGGGGTCGTCCATAATCAGAGCCAGTTCGACGGTGCCACTCGGCACGCCCGACCACGACAACGCCGGCGACAGGTCTTCGCCCTGGCCGGTGTGTTTGCGGGGAATCGGTTGCCCCGGCTCAAATGCCGTGCTGCTGATGGTCATTTTCATCGTCGTTTCTCCCACTGTGATGGTTTGGCCGGGGGGCTTGGGGGTTGTGGCCGGCGGCGGCGACTGCTCGCAGCCCCAGCTCCCCAACATAAGTAAGAAACCAAGGACTAGAGCCGTTTCAGAAAACATCTGGTGTCCGCCGGGAGGGCGAGGCTCCTG
>JAGMDK010000201.1 GCA_023128695.1 Phycisphaerae bacterium | reverse complement strand
GAGGCTCGCCCTCCCCAAGCAACGGACTTTTTCTGAAATTGCTCTAGTCTCGAGTTGCGTTTGAGCGGCTTGCTGTTGACAGACATGACCTTATTCTCCCTGCGGGTGACTTGACAACATGGTATCCTATGAGCGCGGCGAGCGGCAAATCTCGCCGCCGCATCAAAAACCTGAAACCTGTTGGAGCCGTCAGACATGCGTGCCATGGTGCTCAACGACATCGCCCCGATCGAAGAATCGCCTTTGCAACTCAGCGAGCGTCCCGCCCCGCGGCCCGGTCCCGGAGAAGTGAGAGTAAAGGTCCGCTGTTGCGCGATCTGCCGCACCGACCTGCACGTGATCGAGGGCGAACTGCCGCGCCACACTCTCCCAATCATCCCCGGACACCAGATCGTCGGGGTGGTGGATGAAGTCGGCGACGGCTGTCAGCGCCTGAAACCCGGCCGGCGCGTCGGCATCGCCTGGCTGCGGCACACCTGCGGCTCATGTGCCTATTGCGCCGCCGGCCGCGAGAACCTGTGCGAGTCGTCGCGTTTCACCGGTTATCACGCGGACGGCGGCTATGCCGAGTACGCCGTTGTACCGGAAGCCTTCGCCTACGAAATCCCGTCGGTTTTCGAGGATGTCGAGGCCACGCCGCTGCTGTGCGCGGGGATCATCGGCTATCGGGCCCTGAAGCGCTGCGAGCTGCCCCGCGGCGGAAAGCTGGCGCTGTACGGCTTCGGGTCGTCGGCCCACGTGGTGATCCAGATCGCCTTACACCGCGGCTGCGAGGTCTACGTCGTGAGCCGCACCCAGAGTCATCTGGAGTTGGCCCGCGCGCTGGGAGCGAAATGGGCCGGCCACGACGCGGCGGAAATGCCGGTGCGGGTCGCGAGCGCCATCATCTTCGCGCCGGCGGGCGAGCTGGTCCTGCCCGCGCTGGAACACCTCGAGAAAGGCGGCACGCTCGCGCTGGCGGGTATCTACATGACGGCCGTGCCGGCGCTCGATTACGAGAAACATTTGTTCTATGAGCGGAACGTCCACTCGGTGACGGCCAACACGCGCGCGGATGCGCACGAGCTGCTGGCCGAGGCCGCGCAAATCCCGCTCCGTCCTCACGTGACGCGGTACGTGCTGGCCGACGCCAACGCGGCCCTGCAAGACCTCAAAGCCGACCGGATCAATGGTACGGGGGTGTTGATCGTCGAGTGAGCGCCGCGGGCCTCTAGCCCGCGCGGTCGTTCGCAACCTATTGCGGCCTCATCACCTTGTCACGTTCCCACGTTCCCACGTTCCCGTGGTCAGGTTTTCAATGGTTCGAGCAGGTCGAGGACTTCCTGTTCTTCCGGGAAGCGGCCCTGCTGATGCTTGCTGAAGATCAGCTTGCCGTCGGCCTTGACATCATAGATGCCCCCGCCACTGGCGATCAGCTCGGGATCAACTCCGTAAGAGTTTTTGACGGCGGCCGCCAAACTGGCGGCCCGCGGGAGGTAGTTTCACTCGCTGCAATAGGTGATGCTGACTTTCATATTCGGGTCTCCGTCGAAAACCGGGCCGTACAAGTTGTATGTAATGCAGTTGTATGAAGTTGTCGGATCATAGGCCCCGCTCGGGCGGCAGGCAACATTCGGAGACGGGCAGAGCGGGGGCGGGTCTGTGACAGAAACTGCGGGC
>JAGMDK010000200.1 GCA_023128695.1 Phycisphaerae bacterium | reverse complement strand
CCGTAGCGGTAGCCGGGCCAGTGGCGCGATCCCCGGCCCGCGCCGTGTCTTTGAACAGAACCCCGAGCGTTAGCGATGGGTCAGGCACATGGCGGCATCCCGTCGCGTGCGACCGGTCGCTTACGCTCGCGGTTCTGATTCTGATTGGGGGGCGTCGCCACGCATTCCAGTATCGCAACACCTCGCAGATTCTGTCACGGACCCAGCGGGGTTCGGTTGGCACCCGCGGCCACCAAGGATATGCTGCCAAAAATGGGATAATTCCCGCCCACGTTTTATGCTTTGTAAGGAGTGCTGTGATGCGAACCACGCTGCGGACGATTGCAACGGTACTGCTGGTGGCATTGGTGGCGACGACGGCGGCACAGCAGCGCCCCAAGAAGCCGGTGATCGGCGAAATGGCGCCCGAGATCAAGTTAACCAAGCGCCGCGGCGATAAAGAGGGCGATTCGTTACTGGAACGGTACCGGGAGCGCATCCTCGTCTTGTTCTTCTTCCGCAGCGACGACAGCGCCTCGGTCGAAGCCATTCCGCTGCTCAACAAGATTCACAAGGACCTGGGCAAGAAGGGTGTGGTCATCATCGGGATCTCGACGGAGAAGACCAAGAACGTCGAAAGCTTCGCCAAAGGCAAAGAGGTGGAGTTTCTGTGCTATACCGGCGCGGAGGGCATACAGCACATGTATTACGTCTCCGCCTTCCCGCGCGTCTACCTGATCGACACGGGGGGCATTCTGGTCGACCATTTTCACCCGCTCGACGACCTGGAGGAGAAGATCCTCACGCAGATCCGGAAAACCCCGCCGCTCGGCGCCGACCCGGCGACGCTCGGCAAGCGTCTGGCCCAGGCCCGCGGCGCTTTGAGCGGCAAAAAGTACGGCAAGGCTTACACCTACGCCAAAGATGTCAATATTTTGGCCGAAAAGGGCAGTGATCTCGAAGAGCAGAGTGGCGAGCTGATCGAGCAGATTGAAGAGGCCGCGGAGGAATGGCTGCAAGAGGCCCGACAGGCGGCCCGGAAAAAGGAGTACGAAGAAGCCTGCCGGATTTTGGCCGAATTGAGCATCCGCTTCGAGGGGACCGAGATCGGCGATGACGCGGATAAGGAAATCAGCCGCTTGATGGGCGACCGGGAGCTCAAGCCGAAGCTCAATAAGGCGAAGGACAATGCCCGGGGCGAATGGATCAACGATGAGGCCGCGGAGTTGCTGGCCGGCAAACGGTACCTCGAGGCGATCAAACGCTATCGCGAGGTGATCGAGCTGTATCCCGACACCAACGCGGCCCAGGCGGCCGAGAAAGAGGTCGATCGCGTCAACGAGGATCCGAAGGCCCAAAAGCGGATCGCCGAACTGCGAGCCGAAGAGGAAGCGGACCGCTGGCTGGACATCGGCGACCGCTATGCTCGGATCAAGCTGTATAACCAGGCCCGGGAATACTACGAGCGCGTTCGCGCGGAGCACCCAACCAGCCCCGCCGCCTCAAAGGCCAAGCAGCGTCTGGATGATCTTCCAGAGGATGATCCGGAAGAGGATGGCGAGTTGGCCGAGGAGTTAAAGGAGGCGGATAAGGAAGATACCAAGAAGGGCTAGTGCTCCGTCAACCTTCAAGACGGGTAGTGTCAGGGAAGGGAGGGCGAAGCCCAAGGGAGGGCGAAGCTCAAGGGAGGGCGAAGCTCCCGCTGAGCCGCGGCGCCCCCGGCTCGGCAGGAGCCTCGCCCTCCCTTGCCATCCCTCGCCCTCCCTTGCCATCCCTCGCCCTCCCTTGCCATCCCGCTCACCCGCCGGAGTAAATCGAACGTACGGCTCGGCAGGAGCCTCGCCCTCCCGCGCCCTCCCGCGCCCTCCCTTGCCCTCCCGCGCCCGCTCACCTGCCCGGCGGTGGATCACTCATCCTGCCGAGCCCGCCTCACCCCGAGCTAAGCGAGCGAACATCTCCCCCCGCACGCGGTAGTCCGGGAACTGATCCCACGAAGCACAGGCTGGCGAGAGCAGGACGGTATCGCCGGGCTGGGCGCGTCGGCGAGACGCCGCGACCGCGGCCGACAAGTCGGCACACCCCTCGGCCTCCCCGCCGGCGGCGCGTATCACCTCCGCCAGCCCGGGGCCGGTGGTTCCGATGCAGGCGGCGAACTTTGCCCGCCGGGCGGCTTCCTGGGCAACCTGTTTCAAAGCGCTGCCCTTGTCATACCCTCCGAGGATGATTAGCAACGGCGACTCGATTGCCGCCATGGCAGTGAGGGCTGCCGCGGGGGTCGTTGACTTGGAATCGTCGCAGTAAGTCACGCCGTCGCGCCGGGCCACCTGCTGCAAGCGGTGGGGCAGGGCCTCGAAGGATGCCAGCGCGTCGCTGGCCTCCTCGGCCGCGACGCCGAGGACGTGTGCGACCGTCAGCGCCGCCGCCGCGTTTTCGCGATTGTGCCGCCCGGGGACTTTCAGCTTCAGACCCTCCCAACGCAGCCGCCGATCCTGGCCCGCGGCCACGGGCAGGTCACCGTCCAGCTTGTAATGCCAAACGGGAGGCAAGCCGTGAGGGGCTGTATCATGACGTGCGGCACCGGCTTCCACTCTGTGCAAACACCGGCTGGAAGCCGGTGCCACACTGTCAGCAAGCTCGTCGAGGGCCTGCCGCAACTCGGGTGTGTCCTGCACGATGACGGCGTCACGCCGCGGGTCCTGGTAACGAAGGATATTCAGCTTCGCCGCCTGATACGCCGCGAAGTCCCCGTGCCAGTCCAGGTGGTTGGGCGTGATACTGGTGATGACGGCGATGTGAGGGCTCCAGCGGACGGCGGGGGTGCGTTGGAGCTGGAAGCTGGAGAGTTCGAGCACGGCGAGGTCGTCGGCTTTGATTTGATCGAGAGTATGCAGGAGCGAGCGGCCGATGTTCCCGCCCATCCAGACGTATCGGTCCAGCGTCGTATTGAGCAGGTGCCGGATCATGGCGGTGACGGTGCTTTTACCGACGCTGCCGGTGACGCCGATGCAGGGGGCCGGGCAACGTTCGACGAACAGGTTGATCTCGGTGGTCACTTGCACGCCGGCCGCGCGGGCCGCTTGCAGGAAGGGTGAAGTATCCGGGACGGCGGGATTCACCACGACCAGGTCGGTTTCGCGGAAGTCGCGCTCGTCGTGCCCGCCGAGCTGCCAGGTAACGTCGAGGTCGGCGATTTGATCGAGCGAGGTCTGAAGCTTTTCCGGCGGCGCCAGGTCGGTGACGACAACCTTTGCTCCCCCGGCGGCGAGCCATTGGGTAACGCCGACCCCGCCGCCGAAGCGGCCGAGCCCCATGACGGTAACGCGTTTGTTATTGAAATCCTGGATCATGATTACCTTGACCCATACGTTGCACTTGGTGCTCTGTCAACGCGTATCCGCTGGATCATCGTTTATGGGGTGGACCATCGCCTTCACTCTTCACTCTGAACACGCTACCCTTATCTCATGTCCGACGCCGCCCCAGAACCCGAAGCTGCCCGCGCGCTCGATCGCGACCTATACTGTCTGACCTGCGGCTACAACCTGCGCGGCCTCTCCGGCGACCCGCTCCGCTGCCCGGAGTGCGGCCATCTGAACCCCGTGGGCGACGTCGAAATCCCCGCCGAGATCATCACCCAGCGACTTCGCAAAATGGAAACGAGCCCCGCACTGTGTGTTGGAGCGATGCTCTTCGGCGTGCCGCTGCAAGTGGCGTTCTGGTCGGAGTTGTGGATTGAATTACATAGCCGCTGGTTTGCCCTGGATTCCCTGGTAAGCCTCGGAATTCCGGCGTTCGGCCTGGTGTTCGTTTGGGTGCTCTTCGCGGCCCGGTTCCGCTCGTCGTGCCTGGGCAAGCCCGGCTGGGTCGGCGCGTTGGCCAAATATCACTTCTATGGGCTGCTGTTCGGGGGACTCACACTCGGCGTTATGGTGTTCGGCGCGGGTAATCCGTGGTGGGGAAGGGGTCCCAACACCAACTCCCTGGACTACTTGGTCGGAATGTTGCTTTTGTTTATCGCTGTTATTCTCGCTGTTCACACCGGCGTGAAGGCATTGCACCGACGTTTGACCGCATCCATGCGCATTTTGCAACGTGAGGTCGCGGTCACGATCGCCCGCGAGGAGACCCGCAAGAGAATGGCCCGTCAGCGGCGTGGATTGTTCGGCTGAGGATGACGCCCGCGTTTCAACATCTAAATGACCGTGCGCGGTCGTGCGACAACGAGTGAATGCGAATCCACGCTCCAGTAGACACGGAAATTGCGAACCTTACTCTTAACTCGCTACTCGCTATTCGCTACTCTTATCTCACCATGAAACACGACAACCTTTACAACCTGCTGGCTCAGCGGTTTGCCGTTGCGGTCGCGGAGGTGGCCGGCACCAAGTCGGGCGAGATCGATCCGGCGTTGCGGCCGGCGGGCGACCCGATGTTCGGGGATTATCAGTGCAACGTGGCGATGTCGCTGGCCAAGATGCTGAGAGCCAAGCCGCGGGACATCGCCCAGCGGATCAAGGACGCCGTCAGGCCGCGACTGTCGGATATCGCTGAGCCGCTGGAGATTGCTGGGCCGGGATTCCTGAACATTCGGCTCAAAGATGACTTTCTCGCCCGGTATTTGGGTGAGATCCCAGCGCCACCAACAGAGCAACCTGAGAGTACAGTACAGCCGGACACACGTTCCCACGTTCCCACGTCCCC
>JAGMDK010000020.1 GCA_023128695.1 Phycisphaerae bacterium | reverse complement strand
CGCCCTCCCGCTGAGCCGCGCCCTCCCGTTCACTCGCAATTCGCACCCTGACGGAAATCGCGGCCCTTACTACGGACAAGTCGTATTCATCACCGCCACGAACGGATCGATGTCCCGCCAGTTGACGGTCCCGTCGCCGTTTACGTCGTTGTTCTCGAACAGGCAGGTCGGCGTCCCGGGTAGGAACATGGCCTCCCAGGCCGAGATGTTGTCGTTCTGGGCCGCGACGAAGTAGTCGATGTCGCGCCAGTTGATCACCCCGTCGCAGTTGCTGTCACCCGGGCAGATCGGCGGGGCGCACGGGTTCGGCACGCACAACGTGAAGTCGCCCAGGTACGTGGCGTTCGGGAGCGCGAGGCAGTCCACTTGTGTCTCCACCGTGCACACCGGCCCGTCGCAGCACGCCCCGCGCGGGGCCACACACGGGTTGTTCACCAGGAAGCGAATGTGCAGCGACCAGTGGTATAGGATGCCGTCTTCGCCGGCGACCAGGTCCGCGACACGCAGGTCCCACGGCCCCAACACTTCCAGCCCATCGAACGCCGAGAGCCATCCACCGCCGGCGCTGCGCGGCGTGACGGTGCCCATCGTCGGCGTGGCACAGAAGACCGCGTTGCCCTCGTCGTCCAGGATGACGGACAGATAGCCATCATTGGGGCAGGCCCCATCCCACAGGACGACGTTGACGCCGCAGTGTTCGAGCTCGATGTACAGGTCGCTGAGCCGTGGGTGGTGCAAGACCAGGTCGACGTCCACGTCGCCAACTTCGCAAGACTCGTACGGATCGATCATGAAATTGACGCCGGCCGGATCGTTGTCCGGGATCAGGACGTGCGGGCTGTCGTGGTAGACATGCTGGACGACGTACGGCGAGCCGCACGAGGTGTTTGCTCCCAGCCACGTGCCGCCCCACGCCAGACAATCGGCGTCGGTGATTTCTCGACACCATTCGGTGCCGCAGGTCGGCGGCAGACAGCAGGCCCCAACGTCGTCGCAGGGATTGGGAACACAGGGCACGCCGGGGCCGAGCCACACGCCGTTGGGATACATGTCGCAGTCGTTAAGAGTCAGTTCTTCACACGTGCCGTCCCCTACGCAGCAGGCGCCGCAGTCCCGGCAGACCAACGTGGCCACGTAATCGTTTGTCGTACCGCACGGAAAACCGTGGTATAGCTGTGGAGATACGTACAGCATATACAGCCCCGGCGGCAGACACGGCGTCACGATCGTGGTTTCCTCGCAAGCGTTGGCAAACGCGTACGGATCGAACCAGCCGGTCCAGTCGTTGCAATTCGTCGAACCGAGCGGAATCATCTCGACCAGCCCGATTAACACTTCGAGTTCGGCCTCAACCGTCCATTCGAGTACCGCCGGCGTCGTGAGCTGCACGCCGTACCAGTCAGTATCTTGCATGCCGTTGTCAGCCCACACCGTGCCACAGACGGTGTCGCCGCAGGCGATTGGTTCATAATAATACGGAGGCGGCATCAGACAGCCGTCATTGTCGGTATTCCCACACGGCTCGTTTTCAATGTTGGCCCCCGGCGGGCAGACCACGTCGCACGGGCAGGGATTGGGGGCACAGACAGTGAGGTCGCCCATGAATGTACCGCCGGTAGTTGCGCAGTCCACGCGGGTCAGCACATCGCATATAGAGCCGTTACAGCACGCGCCGCGCGGTTGTAGCACGCAAGGATTGAACTCCAGGAAGTCGATGTGCAACGACCAGTGCACGAGGAAGCCATCCTCGCCGCTGACTTGATCCACGACGTTGAGCGTCCACAGCCCGTCCACCTCGATGCCGTCGAAGCCGGACAGCGGGTTGCCGCCGGTGCTCAGCGGATCGACGCGGCCGACGGTCGCGGTACAACAGATCACGGCATTGCCTTCATCGTCGAAGATGATGCCGAGGCTGTCGTTGTCGCCGCAAGCTCCGTCCCACAGGACCACGGGGGCGAGCCAGTGTTCGAGCGTGATGTACAGATCGCTGATGCGCGGGTGGTGGATACAGATGTCGACGTCCACGTCGCCGACCTCGCAGGACGCCCCGGGTACGATGGTGTCCGTGACGCCGAGGGGGTCGTTGTCGGGGATCGACAGGCCTGGCGGCGGCGGCGTGGATTCGTAGTAGTGTGGATCGCCGTTCGGCTGGCCGCAATTGGTGCCGACGCCCAAGAACTGTCCCGGGGGGATAACGAGGCCGCAGTCGAATTCACCCTGGACCATGCAGCGCGGCGTCCCGCTGGGATGCCACAAATGGCAGCAGGCACCGGGGCAATTGCCGCCGATCAGCGCCGCGGTATCCGAGCTACCGGTGAAGTTGTAGTTCCAACGGGCGATCACACCCTGAAAGTAGACTTCGTAATAGCCGTTGCCATAGGCGCAGCAAATCCCATCGCCATAGGAATCGTAAATAATGAAATCGTGGCAACCGAAGTAGGGAACGCAGACTTCCTCGGTGTGCAACGTGTTGGCGTCAATGTACGGTCCGCCCGCTCCCCACACGATGCCGGTGTCGTGCTCGACGACCTCCCAGGTGGTTTCACCGGGAAAATCGTCGGTCAGGATCAGCACGTCGATGGTGGCCTCGGGGCACGGTATCGGACAGGAGAACGCAGGACAATTCTCGCCGGCGTACCAAGTGCCGTTCAGCGTATTGCAATACTGTTCCGTGCAGGTCGCCAGGCACGCCCCGTAGTTGTCGCAGCAGGCCCCGAGGCACTCGCTGATCGTCAGGTAGAAATTGGGTATATAGGTCACCGGCGGGGCGGAATCGACCATGAGGTAATACGTGCCCGGATCCAGATGCAGACAGCGGAACCCGTGCGGGTCCCAGTTGGCTTGAGTACTGGAGTCCAGACAGGTACTGCCCGGCGGACACACGTCGTCGATCGCAATGCCGGTCCACGACATGCCCAGCGGATCGAGCGTGATATCCAGGTTCACCGGCGAGCTCACATTCAACTCGTAGATCATGTCTTCGCCGGTGTCGAACAGGCCCAGGCAGGTGTCCGAGTAATAATCATCCCGTCCGGCGGTGGTATCGTACGCGCCGTAGTTCAGGTCGGCCGGGATGTTAATTACCAGCGGATTGGTGCAATCGTCACCGGTATTCGGCAGCGGGCAGTTCACCGTGGCGCACGTTCCGGTATGCGGCCAGCCGCCGTAGGCCAGGCAGACGGACCCCGGCAGATCCTGGCAAGCGCCGCCGAGGAAGCAGCAGGCCCCGGCCCCGCAACTGGACGTATAGGCCGACGCCACGTATTCCGCCCCGCAGGGCACACCCACGTTGTACAGGGGGGCCACCGACAGCCACCATGTCCCGGCCGGCACGCACGCCGTCACCGTAACCGGCTGGAGGGGCCCGGCACTGTCGGAAACCAGCGGGCCGATGATGGCCGCGCAGTCCGGCACGCCGCCGTTGTCCCAGATCACGATCTCCACGTCGAATTCGGCCTCGACTGTCCAGGCCACCTGCCTCGTGCTGGTGATCACCAGCTCGTACCAATCCTGGTCGCGGACATAGGCGCCTGCAAACAGGTATGTCCCGGAGGTGCCGCAGACGGTCTCCCCGTGGCCGATGGACGAGAAAACGGGCGGCGTCGATGTGCAGCCGCCGTTGTAATTGTCGTCGTAGTTGGTGTAGCAGACCGGTTCCCCTTCCAGCGTCGCCCCCGCCGGGCACTGGACGTCGTAGGCGTAACAGTCCTCGATCATCAGCTCGAAATTCGTGACACAGTTCGGCGGAGGCCAGGTGTCGATCATTATGTAGTACGTGCCCGGGACCAGGTGCAGGCAGTGGATGCCGTACACGGCGGCTCCGCCGTTGCGGTTTTGGGCCAGGCACGGATCGCCCACCGGGCAAGCGTCGTGGATGGCAATGGCGCTAAAGATGGTGCCTTGGGGGTCGACCATGATGTTCACGTCGACCGCCGCGGTGACGGTGACTTCGTAGATGATGTCTTCGCCGCCGTCAGAGCCATGCAAGCAGGTGTTGTTGTAGTTGTTGCCGCGACCGCAGGTGGTGTTGATGTCCGAGTACGGCAGAGCGGCCGGCAGGCTCAGCGTGATCGGGTCGCCGCAATGATCGCCGGTCGCGGCGAGGCTGAACGTGGGCATCAACCCGACAAACACAAACACTCCCACTCCGTAAACCGTTGTTGCAATCCGAGATGGTGTTCTGCCAGACATGTGTCACCTCCTGCAGTCTGTGCTGTGCGGCACAAATGAGAAACCGTTCTCATTAGTAGACAAGGCAAACAACGAGTAAAACCGAAGAGACTGAGCGCGGACCGAAACCTCGCAAGACGCGCGGCAGACCTTCGCTAAGCCAATTGCTAGAGACATGCCATTACCCTGGGGAGACCCAGCTAATTCAAGTGTATTGGAGCCGGCCCCCAGGTCAATAAAAAACCGGCTTTTCCGAGAAGATGGGTGAACGTTACGATTGTCGGTTACGCCTCCATCACTGGTATCCGGCTCGCGCGACGCGGCGGAGGGGGTACACTACCGGCATGGAACATGCTATTGAGCAGGCGGTCGGTATCTACGTGGGGCTGCTGTTGGTGGCCTGTGTGGTCGCCGTCGCCGCCAAGATCACGCGCCTGCCGTATGCCATCATCCTGACGCTGGTGGGGTTGGGATTCGGGCTCCTGGACCTCGGCCCCGACTTGAAAGACACGGGTTTCGGCCACGAGTTGATCTTCTTCGTTTTTCTCCCGCCTCTGCTGTTTCAAGGCGCTTTTCACATGGACTTGAGCCGACTGCTGAAACAGTTGGGGCCGATCGTCTGCTTTGCCGTGCCGGGAGTGATCGTCTCGACGCTGCTGGTCGGCGGGCTGGTCTGGTGGCAGGGCGGCATCGCTTCGCTCATGGTGGCCCTGCTCTTCGGAGCCCTGATTTCGCCGACCGACCCGGTCAGCGTGCTGGCACTGTTCAAACAGGCCCGGGCGCCCGAGGACCTCCGCACGCTCGTCGAGGGTGAGAGCCTGTTTAATGACGCCACCGGCGTGGTCTTGTTCACCATACTCCTGGAGGCGGTCGTCAACGGCACCGGACTGAGCCCGGGCAGCGCGGCTTTCGTGTTCGTGAAAGTCTCGGCCGGCGGGTTGTTGCTCGGCGGCGCGCTGGGCTTGGCGGCCTTCGCAATCATGCGCCGCCTGGAGGACCACCTGCTCGAAAACGCCCTCTGCCTCGCGCTGGCGTACGGTACCTTCTGGCTGGCCGAGGTGCTGCACCTGTCCGGCGTCATCGCCACGGTCATGGCCGGACTGCTGCTCGGCAACTACGGCCGGCGGCTCTCGATCGGCGAGCAGACCATCAAGACGATCGAGTCGTTTTTCGAGTCCATCGACTTCCTGCTTAACTCCCTGCTGTTCATCCTGATCGGGCTGGAGTTACGCGAAATCCCGGAGGAGATCCCGATCAATCCCTGGCGGCTGCTGGTGGTGGCGGTCGCGGCCATGCTGATCGGCCGGGCAGCCGTGAGTTACGTCTTCTACTGGGCCCTGAATCAGTTCGGGCGGCGACGACCCAAAGCCTGGAAACACATTCTGTTTTGGGGCGGCCTGCGGGGCTCGATCCCCATCGCGCTGCTCCTGCACCTGCCCGCCGGCGACGATGGCGGCGCCTTGGCCGAGCTACGTCCGGCGTTGTTGGTCGCCGGCTTCGGGTGCGTGTTTTTCTCGCTCGTTGTGCAAGGCCTCACCATGGGCCCACTCATGCGGTATCTCAAGATCGGTGACAATGACATTCGAGCCGAGACTTGAACATTGGCCGACGGGAATTCTCTCCCGCAATCCGTTGAGCAGGATAGGAATCCTGGCGACAAGGGGCCGAGAAAGGATTCTCGGCCCAGCGAAAGTCGTGTAGCGTCCGGGCTCTGTCCCGGACGTCGTTGCGGGAGAGATTTTCTCCGCATTCTACGTCCGGGACAGAGCCCGGACGCTACATTTTCGGCCGAAGCCGACTTTCGCGGCGGACTGTTAATCGCCCTCGACCTGCTGGAGCTTGAACTTCCGCTCCAGGACCGGCTCGGGGCTGCCGACGCTGTAGAGCTTGGCGACGAACTTCTCGCCGCCGGTCGCGGTCAGCGGTGCGAGCGGGACGCGGTAGGTGATGCCTTCGGGGCCGGCGCTGCCGGACCAGGTGAATTCCTCCTCGAACAGGTTCTGCCGCCCGTCCTCCTCGGCAATCGCGACGCGGAAATCGTTGCGGTCACAGCCCTCCGGCAGCTCGCGCACCACCAGGATGAAATCCGCCCACGAGCGGACTAGCTTCTTCACCTCGTCGTAACGGCCGTCGAAGTAGTCGGTCGCCAGGACGAGCATGTCCGAATCCAGATCCACCTCCACCCGCGTTGGGGCGATCCTTTTGTAAAAATCAACCGACAGCTCCCGCACCGCCTCCGCGGCGATGTCTTCCGGCGCGGCGCTGGGCGGCCGACCGCGGTTGGTCTTCGTCCGTTGCGGCATCCGGACCGAGTGGCTGAGGAGGATCTTGCCGGTCGCGGCGTCGACCACGTGCACTCTGCCTTCGACTTCCGCCCCGTGCGTGTAGATATAGACCGTCTCCTCGCCGACCTTGATCGGCCGGCCGGAGCGGTCCAACAGCCGGCGGCCCCGTTTGTCGCGTGCGTAGCGGGGGATGGTGCGCTGATCGCGTTTCTTGATCAACTCGTAGTCGGTGATCTTCGGGACCACCAGCGCCTGGGCGATCTTGATTTTGCCCGCGGGCAGGGCGGTCCCCTCGTCAATCGCGTCCGCCAGGTTGGAAAGGTCCTGCTCGGCGAAGACCGCCTCCATTTCCGAGCGGCTCAAGACCGTGAACGCACCGTTCTGCGTCAATAGAGTCGTGAGCCGATCGGCCAGGAGCAGGGCATCGTGAGCCGCGCGCGGGTCGGAGGGCCGCGCGGGCACCACCGCGATGCGGTCATAATGTTGATATTGCCAGCGGGGATGCCGCGTCACATACGCCGACCCGCCGCCGCAACCGGCTAGCAAAGCCGACGCCATCAATAGTCCCATAGCCGCCAAGCGCCAATTAACCATCCGTTTCACCTTCCAGATTCGTGGACTTTCCATATTGCACGACTATCCCCACCTTGGAGAAGAGCCGCGGGCACCGAGATCGCTAAGAAACACTGCTCAAGAGCAGTGGCACACCAACCCGTCAATCTATGGTTGACAAAGTACTAGTGCTTTGTCAGCGTTGCGTTGATGGGTGGCACGGCCGTGTCGGCCGTGAATACCTGCGACTTGTACACGGCTGACACAGCCGTGCCACCCATCGAGGCACAGCGGGCGAGACGCCCGCGCCACCCATGATGCGGAACTTATGACAAACTACACTAGGCGGTTCCGCCGGTCGCCTCGAACGCGCCCGAGAGAATCTGGCCCACGACCGTGTTCAGTCCCGTTGAGAGGACTGAGTACCAGATCGAAGAAAGCTGTTGATCGCTAAGCCCGCAGCCGCTGAACGCGCCCAGGCTGCCCGCCGCCAGGGTCAGGCCGAGATACCGCATACGCCAGAATAAGCTTTTCATCATGAAAATCCTTCCGTGTCAACCACACCAACGGTGGTAGTGTACCATTTCTCACGGTTCCCGGCGAGTGGGCCGCGTTGCCGCCGGGCTGTCCGGTGTCAAGACCACGATCCTCTTGGCCCGCACTACATCTGCCCCCAATTTCTGGTCGAACCGCCGCTCGCCTTGGATACCCACGTATTTGCCCAAGATCACCCGCGGGTCGAGGGGGGAATTCGGCTCGATCTGAAAATATACCTCAACGCGCTGTGTTAGCGGATTTTGCAGCTTATACCAGGGCTGTCCGTCGCGG